>JAADFS010000045.1 GCA_013152795.1 Deferribacteres bacterium | reverse complement strand
TAATACTGGGGCTTGCAGGCTACGGCTATTACCAGTACAAGGAGGATTTCAATCTGAAAAAAGGCCAGGAGGTCACGGTAAAGCATTACCGTCTGAAATACATAGACCTGGCAAGCTTTGAAAAGTGGAACTATGAGGCCGTGGGCTCTCTGATCGAGGTCTACCGGTCAGGGAAATTCGTGGGCACACTGCGGCCTGAGAAGAGATTCTACAAGAAGCAGGAACCCTCTACGGAAGTGGCTATTTTAACCAGCCTGGCAGAGGACCTCTACCTTATCCTCGGAAGCTGGAACACGGACGGCTCCATTACATTGACCGTGGTCATAAACCCGATTATTTCATGGCTGTGGATAGGCACGGGTGTTGTGCTCTTCGGTACTGTCTGGGCGGTTCTGCCCCGGAGGCGCAGGGAGGAGGAAGTCGATATCCTGGAGAAAGATATTATTCTTTATTTAAGAGGAACAGGAGCTGAATGATGCTTGTAATATTTTTTGTTTTAATGCTGGCCTTTCTTGCCTATATATTCCTGCCCCTCGCGCAGGACAGTTACTGGCCCTTTGTAAGGAGGGGAGCGCTTGCGGGGATACAGGGAGACAAAAAAGAAGGGCTGTGGGCAATATCGGACGTGGATTTCGAGTATGAGATGGGAAAGCTGACCAGGGAGGACTATATATCCACAAGGGAATCCCTGAAGAGGGAGGCGCTCCACGTGCTTGAGCGGGAAAGGGACCTTTCGGAGAAGATCGCGCTGAAGCCCAAAAGGGAGATTTCTGAAGCCCTGAAAAAGGATATCACCAGAGAGGTATTGAGGATTTGCGGAAAAAAATTGTCTTCATAATATTTTCAATCATATTGATAGCATCTGATGCATTTGCCGTATCCCTGAAAGTAAGCGTAACAAATGCCACCAAGGGTGAGAGCCTGTCCGGATACCCATTTAAAATACTTTCTGTCGAGCAGGACAAGTATGGAGACCTGAGGGTGTTGAAGACATATGAATTCCAGACCGGCCCCTCGGGGATATTCGAGGGGGAAGTGGATGTCTCCCCCGGTGAGGCGGTTATGGGTGAAGTGAATTACAGGGGTGTGGCCTATCATTCCCCGCTTATACGGATAACCAAGGGGCAGGAAGATTATACGCTGAATTTCAACGTATATGAAATAACCGACGACGCCCGGAAGGTGGAGATAACCCAGAGGACCATGATGATCACGCCGCACGATGACAGGACGGTCATGGTATACGACACCATAATTATCAGAAACAACAGCAGGCTCACTTATGTAGGAAAGTACAACGACAAATTAAAGATAAACCAGGTGCTTTTCATTCCCCTTCCGGCAGGATATTCACTGATCAACGTATGGGGGCTTGACCAGCGGGGGATATATACCCTTGTCGGCGGACTGGCGACGCGGAATGAAATCCTGCCCGGTGAAAGCTCCATATCCCTGAGCTATTTTGTCAGGAGCGATACAGGGGTATTTGACATGTCCATGCACGTCGACGATAACGGCCCGCCGCTGAAGAAGATATCCCTCTTTTTCAAGAACAAGGAAAAGTGGAAGGTGAAATCCTCAAGCCTGCTGCACAAGGGGAAGAGGAAGTTCGAAGGAGGCGTCTACGGCACTTACCACGTCTGGGAGGCCAGTGGATTAAGGGACATAAAATTCAAGGTGCTGGCACCTTCCCACAAAGGCCTTTTCAGTTTGTGGCAGGTCTCCGTGCTTGCCGCCTTTATTGCAGCGGGTACAGGGCTTTTTGTCATGAAGAAGAGGCTCTACAGGTGGAACCTCATGCGGGAGAAAAAGAGGCTGGATGGAATACTCGCAAGACTCAGAAGCGAAGCGGATAAAGAGGATTTAAAGGGATACTACATGTCCTTCCGGAAGGTTCTGGAGGACAGGACCAGGGAGATAGAGGAAAGGCTCGGGTCTTGAATATTATAGAACTGAGGGGGGTCAGGAAGCAGTATCACGCCAAGACAGCGCTGAGTGGAATCGATATGTATGTCCGGCAGGGGGAATGCATTACACTCTTCGGCCCCAACGGCGCGGGCAAGACAACCCTGCTTAAGATAATCTCAGGCATAATGTCCCCCACCGAGGGGAAGGTACTCTACAACGACAAACCATATTCTGAAAGCGACATAAAAAAAGATGCATTTTATCTCGGACACAGGACATCCCTCTACAATGCACTCACGGTAATGGAGAACATGGATTTTATCCGCAGGCTCTTCTCCCTTGACCGCAGGTGGCAGGTAGAGGATATTTTAAGGGGACACGGGCTCTGGGAGAGGAGAAACGACCCTGTAAACGAACTTTCACAGGGAATGAAGAGAAGGCTTGCACTTGCAAAGGGATTCATCATGAATCCCAAGATATTCATCCTTGATGAGCCGTTCACCGGCCTTGACCACCGGTGGAGGTCCGCTGTCCTTGCAAAGATAAAGGACATAAAGAAGCAGGGCAAATCCGTGCTTATCTCCACACACCTCGTGGAAGAGGGGCACAGGCTTGCAGACCGGGTGGCCTTCCTCCACAGGGGGAAATTTTTGTTCATCAAAGACAGGGAAGAAGTGGACACAGGGGAGATTTACGGGCTTTTTGATTCCATGGGAGAGGCTGCAAGATGAAATTCATGGGAAGCGCGATAGCCATCCTGAGAAAAGACATACTCCTTGAGCTGCGGGGCAAGGAGTCCCTGAGCCTCATGCTCTTTCTCTCCCTGCTGCTGCTCGTCATATTCAATTTCGCCCTTGACACAGGCAAAGAGAATGTCTCCTCACTGGCATCAGGGATACTCTGGGTGGTCTTTACATTCTCCGGGATTCTGGGCATGGGAAGGACATCAATGGCGGAAAGGGACGAAGATGCATACCTGAGCATAGTCTTTTCCCCTGCATCAGCGGAAAGCTTCTATATCGGAAAGGTATTGAGCAACCTTCTGTTTCTTGTAATAATGGAGATATTCACCCTCCTGTTCTTTGCGGTCCTGTATGATTTCGAGAAGATCATCAGCATGCTGCCGCAACTGCTTCCGGGGCTCCTGCTGGGCACCCTCGGATTTTCTCTTGTAGGCACGCTCTTTTCCTTTCTGACAACCGCATCAAGGTACGGTGAGGTGCTGTTGCCTTTCCTGTACCTGCCTGTGGTGGTGCCGATCATCCTCGGGGGGGTCTCATCCATGGACATAATATTAAACGCAAAGGCCGGCGGGGCCGGGAAGTGGATACAGATAATGGCTGTTTTCGATATCCTTTATTTCGCCGTTTCCCTGCTGCTGTTCAGGTATATAATAGAGGAGTAGAACAACATGAAGACAAACAGAACCATAAGTATACTTTTCTTTCTGCTGCTGGTCATGATGCCCCTGGATTTCTACCTCATATTCAAAGTGGCGCCGACCGAAAGGATAATGGGCGACGTCCAGAGGATATTTTACCTGCACGTCTCACTTGCCTCGGGCGCATTCCTGGCGTTTACATGCACATTCGTCTCGAGCATACTGTTTTTATGGAAGAAGAACCTCATATGGGACAGCGCTGCCAGCGCGTCTGCCGAGACGGGGCTGCTTTTTGCAACCCTTGTCCTCATAACAGGCTCCCTGTGGGCAAGGCCCATCTGGAATGTCTGGTGGACATGGGACCCGAGGCTCCTGACCGTGCTCATCCTCTGGTTCATCTATGTAGGGTATTTTCTCCTGCGGGGGGGCATAGCCGACAGGTTCAAAAAGGCACAGTACTCGGCTGTCATCGGGATAATCGGCTACATAGACATCCCGGTAATCAGGTACGCGACGAAATGGTGGAAATCAATACATCCGCTTCTTACGAGGGAAGGCGGGGGGCTTAACCCGGTGATGAAAAACGTCATGTTCTTCAGCCTAACTACATTCCTCGTGCTCACCGTATTCCTGTTCCTCTTCAGGTTCAGGCTGGCAAGGATAGAGGAAAGATTGCAGAAACTAAAAAAACTGACGGAGGATTAATAATGGAAAACTGGGGTTATCTTGTAGGAGCATACACGGTTGCGTGGCTTGGGGTATCCTTCTACCTGTATGTAAACGCAAAAAAGCAGAAGGCGATAGAGGAGCGGCTCTCGGATATCGAGGCCATGTTGAAAGACAGGGGATAAACGGTTTTCCGGCAATATTCCGAAGGTTGTAATTCCGGCAGTTCAGCACTCCGCGGGATGACCGGCGTTTGACAGTGGAGTTGAATGAAGATGGCTGAAAGAGACAAGACCGCAAAAATCATAAAAAAGGCCAACATGGAAAAATTCATCGGGAATTTATCGGGAGAATATCTTGTCTTCATACCCTCGGCAGATGAAGAGGGCGTATCCTTTCGGAAGTTCAGCAATAAAGCACCTGCCTTAACAGAGTATTCCAACTCCTACCTGCCGCCTGCAAAGTGTTTTCTGTTTCCGCCGGTATGGAAAAAGTTTATTCCCTGCAATATTGAAGATATGGAAGATCAAGGGGAGAATAAAGCAATATTCGGTGTCAGGCCCTGCGATGCCCAGAGCATTACACTGCTGGACAGGGTGCTGCACGACAATGCATTCTACAGAAATAAAAGGAGCAGGCTGCTTATAATCGTCGCGGGATGTAATTTTCCGCTTGATACCTGTTTTTGTACTTCAGTGAAAGGCGGACCGTTTTCCGTGAAAGGCGCCGATATATTCATAACCGACATGGGTGATGACCTGATTGTGGAGGATATAAGCGGGAAAGGGGCGAAGTTCCTTGCGGATATCTTTAACGCCACCCCCAGCGATATGGACAGGAGAGAAGAGATTGCGAGGGAATCACATGGAATGATCAATGAAACTCTCCAGTTAGACGGTCTGCCTGAAAAGCTGGAGATGATGGACAAGGTTTTTGAGAGGGATGGTGTGTGGCGGAAACTGTCTGAAGGTTGCTCGGACTGCGGCCTGTGCACATCCATATGTCCGACCTGCCACTGCTGTTTTGTATTGGATGACATAATGGATATGGTGATTGGAGAAATAGGGGCAAAGGCCGCAGAGGACTGGGATCCGTGCATGTTTAATATCTTCATGTCTGCAGGTCTCAGCGGCCCGCCTCCCGAAGGACATCAGAGACTGCAGAGGAGAATCATGGATAAATTCTGTCACGCCGCAAAAGCCCTCGGTCAGCCGTTCTGCGTTGGTTGCGGCAGGTGCATTATAAACTGCAAAGAGCAGTTAAACCTCATTGAAACACTAACCGCCCTGAATAACCTTAATGTTGCATAAAACCGCAGGAGAGCCCCCCCGGCGGTATTTTTATGCCACTGTAAGGTTAAGTTAAGGGAAGGTTGAAGGGGTGCTGGTCGGGGCGGAGGGATTTGAACCCCCGACATCCTGCTCCCAAAGCAGGCGCGCTACCGGGCTGCGCTACGCCCCGAATCTTATTCTACCTGGCTTCTGCTGTTGCAAATATCCAGTTTTCACAAAATGACGGGATAAAGGATGTTTTAAATACAATATTCTTGAAGTACCGGGGGAGTATTTTCCTCAGCAGCCTGATTGTCTCGCCGTCAAACTCCGAGCAGCACTGCATGCTTACCATGCCGTTTTTGGTCAGGTTTTCCCTTATCTTACGGAAAATCTGGTCGAGAAACTCCGTCCGCTCCATCCTGGTTATTGACTCAGGATGCATTGTCAGGTCATAAATTATGGCGTCAAATTCATGTCTCTGCTCCAGGAATACATTTGCGTCATCGATAATAATATTCGCCCTCTTGCTGTCAAATGCCTTCCTGCATACCTCCGGCATATATTTTTTTGCGGCCTTTATCACTTCTTCATCTATCTCCACCAGATAGGCGCTTTCCGGCCGGTGCCTCAGTACTTCCCTGAGCACGCCGCCGTCCCCGCCGCCCAGGACCGCCACATTCCTGAACCTGTTTTTCCGCTCTATAACCGGTGAAACCATGTTTGTATCATAGATGCGGGCGTCTTTTTCTGCAATCTGCAGGTCCTTGTCCAGGAACATCATCTTGCCGAAGCTTGCATTTTCTATTATATCCAGATACTGATATTTTGTCTTTTTGCTCAACAGCACCTTGTCGATATGGTATTTCACTTCAAATCCCGTGCCTGAGAAAGAGGTTATCCAGTCTTTCTGCCTGACCTCGAGCGGATTCCCCCGGTGAATCTCCATAACCCGGACGGTCTTCGGCCTGAGCTTGCCCTTGAGAAACCGGAGGAGCCTGTTTACACTTTTTGCCCCGTTTGCACATGTAAATATATCTATGGATGCATGTCCCGCCTCGGGATATGTATGAATTGCGACATGAGATTCACTTATAACCGCAATGGAGGTGACACCCACGGGGTGAAACTGTTTGCCGGTCAGGCTGACAAGTGTTAAACCGCTTTCTTCTATCCCGGCCCTTAATATTTCATCGAGTGCATCCTTGTCATTCAGATATTTTTTTGAACAGTAAATGAATTCTGCTACAAGTTGTCTTCCGAGAGGTTTCATTGTTCAAACTCCTGACAGCAAGATTAATCCGGTAATACACCCGGCGGATGTTTATCTGGCTGGTAAGTATAGCAGGTAGATAATAATATTGTCCACTCTCCCCATACAGATTTCGGCGGCGGGGGGCTGAAGGTTAAGAGGGGGATGCTGAAGGATTATGAAAAATGTTAAACTTAAAAACAGAGCGGGTCTCCGCATCGCAGTAAAAGGAAGCTGTAATTAATAAGCATGTTATAGCTGCAATCGGGATAACTCCCCGTCTTGAACTATGATCATATTAACACTGTTTCTGCTTGTCATGTTTTGTTTCAGTCCGCCCGCCGCAGGCGCCAATGAATGCCTCAAAGGTGACTGCGAAAACGGCCATGGCATATACCTGTACAACAGCGGTGCTTACTATGCAGGTCAGTGGAAGGACGGCAAAAGGCACGGCTATGGCATCTGGATAGTATCCGACGGTTCTGAATATGCGGGTGACTGGAAAAACGGCAGAATGGACGGCTCCGGCGTCAAGATATATACTGACGGTTCCATGTATACAGGCACGTGGAAGAACAGCGACAAGCACGGATACGGCATCATGACCTATCCAAACGGCGCGAGGTATATAGGGCAGTGGAAAAAGAACAAAATGGACGGTTACGGCACCAAGGTATATGCCGACGGCTCCATGTACATAGGGAAGTGGAAAAGAGGCAACCGCTACAGGATGGGGATACTGTTATGTGCGGACGGCTCCGAATATGTAGGCGGATGGACAAAGGAAAGCACCCAGTCGGATAAAATATGGGGCTGGCAGAACCGCAACGGATACCCCAACAGCGTAGTGGCAAAGGTGCTGAATCTTCCCCTCGAATATATCAACAGATGGGAAAGAAGGACAGAGGAGTTTCCCATTTCTCTCTACATAGCCTTTGAGTGCCTGGACCTGCCTGAAAAAGACGAGATGGTGACACAGACTGAGGAGGACGGGCCTTGATATTGAGACAAACAGGGTGAAGTTATGAGTAAGATGATACCACTTGAAGATATAAAATATGTCCTGCTTGATATGGACGGTACATTGCTTGATCTGTATTTTGACGATTATTTCTGGGGGCACCTTGTTCCCGAAAAATACGCCGAAAAACACAACATGAGTTTCGGTGCCGCAAAAGAGTACCTGTTTCAGACGTACAAATCGCACGAGAGGACACTGAACTGGTGTGACATCGACTTCTGGTCAAGGGAGCTGAACCTCGACATCCCGGCGCTTAAGGAACAGATACGGCATCTTATCGAGGTACATCCACATGTGATTGATTTCCTTGAGCTTATGAAAAAGCAGAAGAAAAAGATTTTCCTGCTTACAAACGCCCATTACAAGACCGTCAGGCTGAAGTTCAACAAGACCCGCATCGGCAAGTACTTCGACGACGTGCTCTGTTCTTTCAATGTAGGACACCC
>JAADFS010000044.1 GCA_013152795.1 Deferribacteres bacterium | reverse complement strand
CCGCCGCCTTCAGCCATACCGGCCGGCCCCATACAGACCGCAATGGTCAACTCTCCGATGTCAGGCCTTTCAGCCCCCCGGGCATTCTTTATTTTCATTCTATTCAAAATCCGGAAACAGCTTCACCTCAAGAGTGGTGCCGTTGCCCAGGCTTTGCCTGGCAGTCAGTATGCCGCCCTCCACGTATGCAATATCAAAGTCTCCAAAACCTTCCCTTACAAGGCTCTTGGCGTCAGCAGGACATCCTCCCTCACAGCCTGCAACCCCCCTGACCATTCTCGGAATAAGCCGGTCTATCTCCAGCGGTGTCAGGTCAACTCCGAACTTCTTTCCGAAATCAATTATACTCCCTGTTACCTGCGCAACGTCAAACCGGTGCGGGTTTTCAATGTTGATACTCAACGATTCCTTGTTAATGCTGACATCAAGATCCATTTAGCATCCTCCATAGAACACAGAAAAATTTCGACAATCAACTGTTGTCTCCGATGTCCCCTGATGTATCCGTTTTTTCCAGCAGATATTTCTGCAATTCCCTCAATGCCGCGCCCCTGTGGCTCAGGGCGTTTTTCTCACTGTCGCTCATCTCCGCAAAGGTCCTGTCATGGCCTTCCGGATAAAAGACCGGGTCATATCCGAAACCGTTCTCTCCCCTGGGCTCAGTGCCGATTACGCCTTCCACGTATCCGTGAAACGTCCTGACCTCATCTCCGGAGGCCATTGCAATACAGCATACAAACCGTGCCCTCCTTTTCTCAGGCGGAATATTCTTCATCTCTCTGAGGAGTTTCTCAAGATTCGCCCTGTCATCAGCGGACTCTCCCGCATAACGCGCGGAGAAGACCCCCGGAGCGCCGTTGAGCGCATCCACCTCAAGCCCCGAGTCATCGGCAAGGGCCGTCATGCCCGTACGTTTTGAAATATAAACGGCCTTTTTAACGGCATTCGCCTCAAACGTATCGCCGTCCTCCTCGATATCCTGATACTGCGGAAAATCATCGAGCGTGTATATTTTAAAATCCGTACCTATTGTATCACAAATCTTTTTTATCTCCTCGATCTTCTTCCTGTTTTTTGTAGCAAGGACAATCTCCATTATTTCAAACTCCTCAACCGGCAAGCCAGTTTAACGGCCTCTGTCATACTCGAAGGGTTTGCCGCATTCTTCCACGCAATGTCGAATGCCGTGCCGTGGTCAGGTGAAGTCCTGATTATGGGCAGCCCCACCGTAACATTCACTCCTGAATCAAAATAGAGCATTTTAAATGGTATCAGGCCTTGGTCGTGATACATGCATACAATTATATCAAAATCCCCTTTGTACGCCCTGTGAAAGACCACATCCGGCGGATACGGGCCTGAAACCTCCAGGCCGTCTTTCCGGGCCTTTTCAACCGCTGGCGCAATCGAGGCGTCCTCCTCCCTGCCCATGATCCCTGATTCGCCGGCGTGGGGATTAAGCCCCGAAACAGCGATCCGGCGATTTTCAACGCCGAGCATCCGGGCGCCGGTATCTGCAAGCCTGATGGTCCTGTAAACGAGCCTCCTGTTTATCATCCCGGGCACATCCTTAAGGGGCACATGTATCGTACAGAGAATCACCTTCAGCCTCTTGCTTACAAACATCATCGCAAAGTCTTCCGTGTTTGTAAGCTCTGCCAGCAATTCGGTATGCCCGGGCCATTTGTATCCCGCCATGCGCAGGGACTCCTTTGATACCGGGGCTGTTACGATCGCGTGTACCTGTTTTTTCAGTGCAAGGGCAGCGGCCTTTTTTATGTACTTTACCGCAGCCCTGCCCGAGCCTGCCGAGGGAACGCCCCTGCGGGAAGACAAACGTCCCCTCATATCAAGCACTTCAACAACTCCTGCTCCGGCCGGCGGGTCCGCCGGCCCGCCGACCGGCCTCACCTGCAGCTTAAGCCCCGCAAGCCTGACGGCCTCCTCCATGACTCCGGCACTGCCGATAACCAGGGGCCTGCAGCAATCCCTCATCCCCGCACAGGCAAGGGCCTTTGCTGTAACCTCAGGGCCGATACCCCCGGGGTCTCCCATGGTTATCGCTATATTTTTCATGGAGTTATTCGGACCCCTTTGAACTCCGAACTTTGAATTTTGAACAGAAATCGGGGATGGCGAACCATCGCATAGATTTTACAATTATCAGGTTTCAACTTTCAATCGGAGGGCGTACAGTAACAGAAAAACATCGCCGGCGGGAAAGAGGAGAGGTAAGGTAACGCGTTATAAAATCAGTTCAAAATTATAATTTCCAAAGCCGGTATTTTTGTTTATACTTTTTTACGAAGACAGTTTTTTGCAAAAGGTCCCCCGGCATGAGCGGGGACATTGAAAAGGAGGATCCGGTATGAAGTACTCAAACTACAAAGTAAAAGGCCTGTCAGGACTTCCGAATCTTTTTATACGTTCGGCAATGGTGCTGATGCTTCTTTACGCCCTTCTGACATTCATCCTTATAGCGCTGACGATATTCACGCCGTTTACTCCCACCGCCGCTCTGGTTATCGGTGTTGTAATAGCGGTATTCCAGTTCCTGCTGGCACCCCCTATAATCGACAAGGTCTTGGAGGGAGCTTACAGCATGTCATGGGTCAGGCATGAAGACCTCCCGGTTTTTCTCAGGGATTTTATCACCCGGACGTGCAGTAATATCCGAATGAAAAATCCGAGAATCGGGATAATCCGCGACGGCGCTCCCAATGCGTTTACATACGGACATACGCCGAACAATGCAAGAATTGTCCTGACCCGCGGAATCATGGACCTGCTGAATGAAGACGAAGTCAAAGGAGTGGTCGCCCATGAGATAGCTCATGCCAGACACTGGGATATGCTTATCATGACCGCCGCCCAACTCGTACCCCTCGTTTTATATTATATCTACAGGATGCTGGAGAGGGCGAGTGCGACACTCGGAGGCAACGGCGACAGTTCCTCTCAGGAGCAGAATTCCCTGGGTGCTTCCCTTGGTACCATAGCCCTTGTTTCATTTATTCTTTACATAGTTTCCGAATATATGGTTCTGTGGCTTTCAAGGGCAAGGGAGTACTTTGCAGACAGGTTCGCGGGATGGCTTACGAGAGATCCCGAGAGTCTGGCCAGCGGACTTGTGAAAATCGGCTACGGACTTGCAGGAAAAGAGGCGGAGCATAAAAGCAGGCTGCAGAAGATGAAGGAGCAGAGCGAGAAGGATCGGAAAAAATACGAGGAGAGGGACAGGAGGCTTGAGGCGGTCGGGGCGCTTGGAATATTCGATACGAAAAGCGCAGCCGCTCTTGCGGTTTCCTCACTGCCGTCGGTCAGCGCAGCCGCAAAGATGGGCACCGAGATCGACAAGGAAAACCTCAAGGCTGCAATGAGGTGGGAGCTGTGGAATCCGTGGGCGAAATACTATGAACTCGCCTCCACACATCCCCTCGTTGCCTCCCGGATACATCATCTGGGCAGGCTCTCGGAGATGTTAGGCAGGGAGCCTTTTATCAGATTTGACGAGAAGAAGCCGGAATCTTACTGGAAGGAGTTTCTGGTTGACATGTTCATCAAATTGTTGCCGCTGCTGGTATTTATTGGATTTCTTGCGGCGGCTGTTGTAACCCGTGAGAGGCTGCTGCTTGCAGCCGGAATATCCGCGACGGGATTCGCCAGTTTCCTGAAGGCAAGATTCTCTTACAGGTTCGGGAGGTTCCCCGAGAGGTCGGTATCGGATCTGCTGGCAGAGGTGAAAGTATCCGGTATCAGGCCTGTGCCGTGCAGGGTGAAGGGGACGATCATCGGCCGGGGAATCCCCGGACTTGTCTGGTCGGAGGACTTTGTGCTGCAGGATGACACAGGGATTATATTTCTCGACTATAAACAGCCGCTGCCTTTATGGGATACCCTGTTCGGGATGTTCAAGCGGGCCAGGTACGACAATCAGGAGGCGGAGGTCACGGGCTGGTACAGGAGGTCGCCTGTTCCCCGTATCGAGATTGAAGGCATCAAAGTGCCGGGGGAAAAGGAGCGGAAGTGCTATACATATGCGGCAAGGTACGTGCTTGCCGGAATCATAGCCGTGGCAGGGCTGGTGTTTGGATGTTATATGATTGTCACTGGATACAACCCCCTCTTTTGAATATGCCGTGCAAAGTATTTCCTGAAAGTATCACAGATAAAGCTTTTCCAGCAGGCCCTCCTGCCTGCAGGCGATATTTTTATGCCACTGTAAGGTTTTAAGTGGTATAATTTACGAAGCAGTTTAACCTTAGTGTTGCATATAAGGGCAGTAGAGTTGCGGGTTGCGGGTTCTAAGTTCAAAGTTCTGAGTTCTGAGTTTAGGGTGCAGGGTGCAGTTGTCAGGGGGCAGAAAGAAACAAGTTCCCCCTCCCGTTGGGAGGTGGGTTAGGGGGAGAGGAATATGATTCCCGATCAATATGTCTGGCTTGTATGGTCAAGCGCTTTTTTGATCCCCTGGCTGATTTTATATCTTGTGTTTCCTGCACACCGGAAGGCAATGTTATGGGCCGGCATCTTTACCATGCCTTTTGGTCTTACGGAGCCCATGTTTGTGCCGGAGTACTGGTCGCCGCCGAGTTTGTTTGATCTGGCGGTCAATACCGGTTTCGATATTGAAAGCCTGATCTTCTCTTTCGGTATCGGGGGGCTCGGTGCCGTACTGTATAATGTGCTTGCAGGGCAGGTGCCCAGGCCTATGCCCGATACGGCCAGGCACCACAAGCGCCACCGCTTTCACAAACTGATACTGGCCTCACCGTTTATTATCTTTCCGGTTTTATATTTCCTGCCGTGGAATCCCATTTATCCAGCCATAACCGGGATGTTTACAGGTGCGGTTGCAACCATATGGTGCCGTCCGGACCTGAAAACAAAAACATGGCTGGGCGGCCTTTTGTTTGTGGGTTTTTACGTGTTTTTTCTGTTTGGCCTTGAATTGACAGCCCCGGGTTATATTGAGCGTGTATGGAATCTGGAAGCCCTGTCAGGCATAAGCATATTCAATATCCCCCTGGAGGAACTGCTGTTTGCTTTTTCCTTCGGGATGTACTGGAGTAGTGTATACGAGCACATTACGTGGAAACGCACCACCTCGCGGTCCCGCGTATAAGGGACTTCAACCGATGCCGCTGTAAGCTCAGGCGGAGGGTGTATCCTTGCGGAAGAGACATCTGCCGGCCCTTACCGCCAGCAAAAAAAGCAGGGCTGCTGCAAGACCTGCTGCAGCCGGGTGTTTTATGCTGAATACAATAGGGGCAAGGGCAATCCTCGCCGCTGTCCTGAGGGCTTCATGCCCTGCAATGTAATCCGCCAGTGGAGGTGAGTACCTGTAATAAAGATCCACAAACGCCCTCCCCGCGGAATTTGTAAGCAGGTACCTGTCCCTGAATCTCCTCAGTACCATCACATCCTCAGCCATGTAACTGCCGTAGGCGGCAGTGGCTATGAAACACGAGCCTCCACCACCACCCCCTCCTCCGCCCGTGCTGAAGGCGTATCCGCTTAACGGTACATTCAGTACGGGGGTGTCAGGGTCATCAGACGGGATATCAAGATTTGCATTCTTTGTCCCTGCTGATGCCGGTGAGAATATAACCTGAAGTGTGCACTCTTCCGAAGGGGCCAGTATCTTACCGGAACAATTGTCATTCTGTATGGTAAACGCCGCAGCATGTGCGCCTGTGACGGTGATCGACCCTGTTGAAAGCTCCGGCGAACTCCTGTTGGTAATCGTGAATGTCTCCGCTTCAGAGATGCCGCCGGTGTTTATGGGGCCGAAATTGTATGAATCCGGCGATGCTGAAACCACCTGGTAGGATGTTATGTCCAGTGTGGCTGTCATGGTCTGTGCAGAGGCGCTGATCGAGGTCACCCTTACATTGCTTACTGCTCCGCTGTACAGGTCGCTGTCGGGTGTTGTGCCGGTTGTGAACGATGTGTTGTTTGAGGAGCCCGGATAAAGGTCGCCGCTGCCGCCTGTATTGATGTTTTTCTCAAGATTCCATAAGCCGTCGGCCTGCTCCAGCGCAACCCGGTAATGGGTGGAGGCGCACTCCGAATGGGGAAAACACTCACCGGTATTGTCGGAATTATTGCCGGGGTTTATGTCATCGTCTATATGCCATATGGCAAGGCCTGAGCCGGGGAGAGCCTCATCAAAAGAGCCGGCGGTACGCTGTCTGTTCTCCAGCAGGAAATATTCTCCGCCTGTTGACGGGCTGCCTGAGAGGAACTGGTAGACATCATCACTGCCGTCCGCCGCATCAATAGGCTCGTCCACGAGCCTTGCCGTGACCTGTACGGGCGTAACCCAGCCCAGGAAGTATTTGCTCCATGCCGACATATGGGCAGGTGTGTCCCCCGGTGTTGTCACATAGTTCCACGAGCCTGCACCCATCAATCCCCACCTGCCTATGCCCTCTGAACTGTAATCGGGATCGTAAAGGTCGGGAAGGCCGAGTGAATGCGCGTACTCGTGCGCGAAAATACCCACGGTCGACTGGACCGGCGGGTTGCCTGAAGAGAAGAGTTCGGGCATGATTATATAATCATCCACTATGTAACCTCCCGTGCATGAAGTGGTCCCCTTATCTTCCGTAGTATAACTGCTGTAGTGACTGTGTCCAAGAGAGTAGGCGGTGCTGAGGCTGCCGCTCTGGGACCAGATGTCCGTTGAACCGGGGTTCACCTCTTCGCCGGTGCCCTGATGCACTATGGCGACGACATCCACGTAGCAGTCACCGTCATAATCATATGCGGAAAAATCAAGTGTGGAATCCGCCGCCTTCACGGCCTCATAAACAAGGTCGCCGGGCCACATGTCCCGTCCGTCTGCATCATTTGTGCCGTAGTAATCATGTCTATTTGTTGTTGAATACCATCCGACAACAGTGCCCGTAATACTGAAAGCGCCGTAAGAGACCTCTTCATAATAGTCTCTCATGCTCTTGTTTGACGTGCCGAAAAAAAGGGTATTGAAGTCCGCTGCTGTATAGTCTGTTGTCGTGTCACTGAAATTAATGAGGATGACGGGTATCTTCGCGGTTGCGGGAAGGGACGCAACCCTGTTGAGGAGGCGCGCCCCCTGTGCCGCCTTTACCTGGAGAATCCCTGCCGCGGCGTCCCCGGCCGGCCTAAGGTGCCGCGGGATGCCGGGGGGAGGCGGGTCTTTTCCGGCGACCCTTTGCGAGGCCGCAAGCCTCCCGTCAGGGCCGCTTACGGCATAGGTCCAGTTCCCCCTGGTCTCATCAAAGACGATGGAATAGCCTTCTGCGGTTTCCCATCCGTGCGACCATTCATCCCCCCACTGCCGGGCGGTGATCTCACTGCCGTCCGCCTGCTGAAGGACATACTCTCCTGGCAGTGCCGGAACCGCATGCCCGCCTTTCACTAAAGACAGGTTTAATATAGCGGCGGCCATAACGGCGCATATGATAACTGCCGCCCGTTTGTGCAGCGTCGAGTTTTCCATATGGTGATGCGCGGCTGAGCCGGTAAACCGGCTGTTCGTCACCTGCCGGTAATTTCCACACTGCTTATCCAGAAGAGCCCACCCCTTTCATCACCTTTATATTTTACCCTTGCCCTCACCCTTTTGCCGAAGAGGTCCGGCGACAGCCTTTCCTTGCTGTAGAAGCGGATGTCGCGTCCCTGCATGCCGCCGGCGAAATCCGGCATGTTGCGCGCCGCGCCTTCAGAGGATTCGATGCGGATGGTGAGCCTGTAGAGCACCTGCGGGGGCTGTATATTGACTATCCGCGAGGAAAGTATCGCATATTCAGAGACAACCCCTTCGATTACGGATTCATTCGGGACAACAGGTGCAGAGAGCACAGACACACATGAGCCGAGTACAGCGGCAAGACAGATTAAAGACAATACAAGAGAAACAACCGTCAGATTCCTGAACTTATTTTTCACAATCATCTCTTCCCCTCCCTCTGCAGTATCCATTCAACCGCATCATTCAGCCCCTTTGCGATATGCGCTGCACATGTGCGTGCAGGGGACTGCTCCGGC
>JAADFS010000043.1 GCA_013152795.1 Deferribacteres bacterium | reverse complement strand
ACTACCTTATCCTGCCGTGGTTTTCCATAAGCTCTTCCGGCCCTGTAAAGAGCATACTGCTGTTTTCAAAGATTCCCCTGAATGAACTGGGGGGGAAGACAATAGAAGTATCCTCGGAGTCCGAGACCTCGACCGCCCTGTTAAGGGTTATCCTCCGGGACTTCCTGTCTGTGAAATCGCGGTTCAGGCAGACAAACCGGCGCAGTGTCAGGGGTATTCTCACTTCATCGCCCGCGGTACTTCTCATAGGGGATACGGCGATGATAGAGGCCAAAAAGACCTCGGCCGGAAAGACCCCTGCCTCCGGGAGGCCGGGATTCATCGCTTTTTATTTATGACCTGGGCGAATTGTGGTATAAGTTCACGGGGCTGCCGTTTGTATATGCCCTCTGGGTGGTAAGAAAAAAATCTTTCTCGCAGAAGGGCGGCCTTGTCAGGAGGCTCTCGCACGATTTGATCAATGCAAAGAAATATGCGGCCAGGAGATTCCCGTCGATAGCCGCAGAGGCCCCGCAGAGGGAATGGATCAGTAAGAAAGAACTGGTCGACTACTGGAGGATCATATCCTATGACTTTACGGAAAAACACCTCGAGGGGCTGCAACTGTTTGAGAAATATGCTCTGAAAACAAGGGGATAGCCTCTTTCTCTCCGGCGAGGCAGCATTCCCTTGACTTTTACCCTTGACGGAGGGGCGGTATGATACTCTATACCGCTATCTCTAAATTGATCCTGTCATACTTGACAACAGGAGCCGATCTTCTCTTTGTTTCCTCTATGACTATAAATCCTGTCTGTTCCAAATATTTCACATCATCAGCTATATTCTTGATATCCCTTTTGGCGAACCTTGCAAGTTCATTAATGGAAGAGGGTTTCTTTGTCTTGATGATATGCAGCAGTTCAAGTCTCTTGGGAGTCAAAGCCTTTCTGAAAGCTTCAAAACTGGTGAAATAGACCCCTGTCTCTTTTTTAACCTTTTCCCCTCTTTTGATAGCCTCTCCGGTCTCTACAAAGTCATCAAGCGCGGTTTTCAAATCCCTGATGCCTATTTTAATCTTCTTTACTCTCATAACTCACCTCTCTTAAATCGTTCTATATCTCTGTAAAAATCACTTGCTAATTTTTTGAGACTTGTGAACCGGTAAGGTTCTGTCGTCTCTCTTATATGTCTATGATCTCCTTTGCGTTCCGCATTGTCGTAACCGATAATACGTTTCCCCCCAACCACATAAACCAATGAGTATTTATAGCCGTGTGGTTTGTCCTTAGTTGCCTTCGGCAATTGCCACATCTTGATTTCAATTGTATTTTCCAGTTCATCTATTACCTTTATCCGTCTAACCAATGAAGCTCTCATTTATTGGTATATTATACCATGTTTACCGTTATATCAAATAAAGAAACTCCCCCTCTAAGCATCTCGTTTTCTCACGGAGCTTTTTTGCAGCTTTCGGGATTATAGCGGAACTCTATGGAAAATCGTAAAAAAGTATCAGCCGGACAGGATGGTTTAAATTCTTTTTTTGCATTTATGTATGCTATCTGCTAAAATTATTGAGGCAAATTTTTCACCCTCTGAGATGAGCTTAATCTTGTATATGGGGTGGTAGTTCAGTTGGTTAGAACGCCGGCCTGTCAAGCCGGAGGTCGCGGGTTCAAGTCCCGTCCATCCCGCCATCTGTCATTCCCCGTTTTCCGGGGAACCGAAAAGCCCGGTGCTGAAATACCTCTCGCCCCTGTCCGGGAAAATCACGACAACCCTCCGGCCCTTTCCCAGCCTGCTGGCCACCTTAAGCGCAGCCCATGCCGCAGCACCTGATGAAATACCGGCAAGTATCCCCTCATCTCTGGCCAGACGCCGGCTCATGGACATTGCATCTTCATCGGTTACCGCGATAACCTCGTCATATATCCGGGTGTTGAGCACGCCGGGATAAAAACCCGCGCCCAGGCCCGCTATCCTGTGCACGCCGGGCTCGCCTCCAGACAGGACCGGTGAGGCCGCAGGCTCGACCGCGGTTATCAGGATATCCGGTTTCACGGCCCTTAATGCCTCTCCGGTGCCGGTGATGGTCCCGCCGGTGCCCACGCCGGCGACAAAGGCGTCGATGTCCTGCCCCATGGCCTCCAGGATTTCAACAGCGGTCGTCCTCCTGTGTATTTCCGGATTGGCCGGGTTTTCAAACTGCATGGGCATGAAATATCCGGGGTTTTTCTTAAGCAACAGTTCAGCCTCTTCCACCGCCCCCATCATGTCCCTGTCGCCTGGTGTCAGCACCTGTTCCGCGCCGAAGGCCTGAAATATCTGTCTTCTCTCCAGGGACATGGTGTCGGGCATGGTGAGGATCAGCCTGTACCCTTTAACAGCAGCGACCAGTGCGAGACCGATCCCGGTATTTCCGCTTGTGGGCTCTATAATCGTGCCCCCGGGCTTGAGCTTTCCCTCCCTTTCAGCGGCCTCTATCATGGAAAGGGCGATCCTGTCCTTCACCGACCCTCCGGGATTGAAGCCTTCCAGCTTGGCCCAGATTTCCGCATCGTCAGGCCCCGGTATTTTATTGAGCCTCACCAGAGGGGTCTTTCCGATGGTTTCTATAATACTTGCATGCGGTTTCATTCATATCGCCTTGCAGGGTGCATAAAAATGCGGAGGTGCCTTTTTTACCATATATATCAGGAACTCCACATTGCCTTTCGGCCCTCTGACCGGTGATGCCGTTGTCCCCCGGACCTCGAGACCCATATTTTCCGATTCGTGTTTGATCATTTCTACAATCTCAAGGCGTTTGGCTTCATCCCTGACCACCCCGCCTTTGCCGACCTCACCCCTGCCGGCCTCAAACTGGGGCTTGATAAGGGCTATTATCTCCCCACCGGGCCCCAGAAGCTCAAGCGCCTTGGGCATGACCTTAAGGAGAGATATGAAAGATACATCAATTACAACAATGTCCGCCCTGTCCGGTATTGAACCGGTATCCAGATGCCTTATGTTGGTCTTCTCAAGCAGGACGACCCTCCTGTCGTTTCTCAGTCTCCAGTGTAACTGGCCGTAGCCGACATCGACCGCATAAACCTTCTTTGCGCCGTACTGTAACAGGCAGTCTGTAAAGCCCCCTGTTGATGCGCCGATATCCACGGCTGTCTTGTCCTTTACATTGATCCCGAATTCTTTTATTGCGTGTTCAAGCTTCCCCCCTGCTTACGTAGGGCATCCTGTTCTTGAGCGCCAGTGCATCATCCGGTCTTACCTGAGCGCCTGCCTTGTCTGCGACCACCCCGTTGACAAGGACGCTGCCCTCGAGTATCAGCGCCTTTGCCTTTTCCCTGCTTTCGGCAAGCCCTCTTTCAACCAGCAGTCTGTCAAGACGGATTTTCTTCTGCGGCATTGAATGATCACTGGCAGACCATCTGCCTGAATTTGTCCATAAGTTGTCTGGTTGTTCTGCCGGGCGTTCCGTCACCGATTTGCCTGCCGTCGATTTTGATAACCGGCGCGATCTCGGCGCCTGTGCCCGTCATGAAGCATTCATCTGCATTGTACAGGTCATAGCGGGTGAGGGCGGCCTCACAGGTCCTGATGTCAAGAGAGCCTGCTATTTCAATAACCGTCCTCATGGTGATGCCGTCAAGGGCGCCGTGATAAGACGGGGGAGTAAACAGCTCTTTGTTTTTGACAATGAAGATATTATCCCCCGTGCATTCCGCAACAAAACCCTCCCTGTTGAGCATCACGGCTTCAAGGCAGCCGGCCTGCCGCGCCTCGAGCTTTGCCATTATGTTGTTGAGGTAGTTTAGTGACTTTATCCGGGGGTCGAGGCTGTCCGGCGATATGCGTCTTGATGAAGCCGTGACGATTTCAATCCCCTTCTGGTAATACTCATCAGGGTAGAGTTGGATGCCGGAGACTATGATTATGACGGAGGGCCTTCCGCACTGCAGGGGGTCTATCCCCAGGGGGCCTTCGCCTCTTGTGACAATGAGACGGATATAGCCGCTGTCCTTTGCATTCACCTTTACGGTCTCGATAACCGCTCTCTCCATATCCTCTTTTGCCAGGGGAATTTCAAGAAGGATGGCCTTTGCGCTCCGGTAGAGTCTGTCGACATGCTCACTGAGCCTGAAGACCTTGCCGTTGTAAATCCTTAAACCCTCAAAGACCCCGTCGCCGTAGAGAAGCCCGTGGTCGAAGACCGATATCCTTGCGTCTGCACGGTCATGGTATTTGCCGTCAATATATATCTTCAATCTGCCCTCCTCATTTCCTCCCCGGTAACATCCACCAACATTATAAGACGGCCTGAGATAAAAAATAAAGGAAGGATGAAATTCTTACCGGCAGCGTTCGACTTAGCGTTGCATGAACCGGCACCTTTTCTTGTTGCGCCGGGTCAATCTTTTGTCCATTTCAGATTCACATCTTTATAAGTCTTGCAAAGGATATCGCCCGTGTCTTTATCGATGATACTTGCCACTATCTCATAAACCTTTATCTCTTTGTCAAAAGCAAAATAGGCGCGCACAGAGCCTCTGCCGTTTTTTATATCGACCGGTAAAGAGCTGTTGTAGAATCCCGGTGGTTTCGAGAGTTTAACAGGCTTGAGCCGCAGCACTGCATTGTCTGTGCTTGCCAGACGATACTCGATTTCGACATTAAAGGCTTCCCCCAATCCAAGAAAGGCATCAAAGGAAGGGTTCGAATTCACAATTTTTACGAAATCAGCGGATTTACTCTTCCTTTCAATCCATCGCAGGTTTACTGGATAAAACACCTCCCGAATCTTTGTCCTGCTCTTTGCATCGATCATTGTAATTCCTATTTCCGTAACATGAGCCGGGGAGTTAAAAGCTATTTCCCTTTCAACCTTGCCCCATCCTTTGGGACATGAATAAGACGGAGAGTACCAATAGTTTTTACCTTTAAATCTTGACGGCTTGACCCATATTAACGCCGATTCAAAAGAGGCAAGGCCATACTTGATCTGAACCCTGAACGGCTCCCTCAGGTTGAGTTCCGCCTCAGCGGATGGAATCATATCAAACACCACCAGGTAATCCTCTGCAGGAATTATTCTCTCTTTGACGGGTGCAGACTCTCTCTTGACAACAGGCGCTTCAGGATATTTGTCAACTTCATAGGCAGGGATGTCCTTGTCAATTTCCTCTGCAGGAACGCCCTTCTGTTCGGCAAGGGCGTCCTCATTCTGAATCGCAGACGGTCCAGGCGTTTTATCAGCTTCATGGGCAGGGGCGCTCCTGCCGTCTTCGAGATCCTCTGCCAGTTCTTTCTGAAGACTCTCCAGTTGCTCGGCTACAGAGGTCAACTCGGAGACATCAGGTTTCATGTAGGCATAAAATATTCCCAGGGTGATAAGTGCAGCAAATACAAATATGTAGAACATGACTTGAGAAAGGAAGACAGCGGCTATTGACCTGAAGACGGTCTCACTGAATATAAACTTCGCCGCTACTGCGGTTGCAAGAGGGATGAGCAGGAGATTTAAGAGGGATACCACCATCATCCCATCCGCACCAAAATATACGGGTACTGAAAAGATGGTTGAAGCAGCGGTAAAAAAGACTCCTCCTGCAAGTATACCGATGGCGACACTCAGTAATGCCTTGAAAAAGCTCACCTTTTCAAACCGCATAAGCCGTGAGGTCATCCATAAAAACAAGGCTTCCAGGAGAGGAATTCCTACAAATACTATCACCATTATTAACAATCCATACAGCATAATCTGTTCCATGGAAGTGCCGTTTATCCCAGCTAAGAGTGTCTCCAGCTCTTTTATCCTGTCCATGTTTTCTCTCCGAATCTTTTTCTCAGGATGAAAAGATATATAACTATGCCTGTATATAATACGGTCTTCAGAGCCGCCCCTATGACAAGCGCCGGAAATACAGACCGGGAGTCAATATTTACCGGTAGATTTATTAATTCCTGCGCTTCCTGATATACATGTACAAGCCTGTCTTTTGCCGTAAGGAAGGTAATAAGCTCCGCCCATACGACTGCCAGTCCATAAAACATGTATCCTGCAATAAGATATATGCTCCAGTGACGCCTTGTATACAGGGCGTAAGTTCCGGTAGTGAGCACCAGAAGGACAATCAACTTCCAGAAAGCCGCCTTGTATCCTGTGAGAAGTAGGGGTCCGGCTATCACTACGGGCCTGAAGAGGCCGATGAACGAGATGATTACAGAATAAACGAGATAAACCAGCAGAAGAATGATACCCGGAGAAAGTTTCGGAGACTTTTCAGCATTCATAAAGACTCTTTATACACCTCTTTGCGTTAATCTGCCCACAAGCAATATTACGGAGTATTTTCCTTTAATCTTTAAATAAACCTTAATGTTGCATAAACAGGCAGGAGGGCCTGCCGGCAGCCTGCCTTGTCCCGGTTTATGCAACGTTAAGATGGACTTGAAAAGACACACCGCTTGAATTCATTTCGTGACATATGCAAGACTATAATGAAATGTTTTTCCGGTTGCGGTATATAAAAAGATTAGTTGAACTGTCACTTGTACTGGTTTTTACGTTCAGTCTTCTCATGCTCGCGGGGTGCAAGCCGGCAAAGGATACCCGTGTGACGGAGAAGGGGGAGGACAAAATTACTTTCCAGACCGGTGAGGGGGAATCCGTTACTGTCAGTATAAACAGCGGGGAATTACCGGAAGGATGGCCCCCCGAGATCCCGGTGCTGCCCGGCGGTAAGCTGGTTTTTGTACAGGCAGCGTCGAAGAAAAAAATCAGGCAGATCAATATCGAGGTAAAAAAACCCCGCGTCGAGACATTTGACTTTTACATGGATAGACTGAATTCATCGGGCTGGGATATTCAAAGTACCTTGAAGCTGTCCGGCATGAATGTGGCCACTGCAAAAAAGGGCAAGGAAGAGCTTATATTGCAGGTATCGGACAGAGAGCAGGACATTACACATGTACAGATTATTGTTAAACTTTGATATTGCATAAGCCTTAATGTTGCATATAAACCTTAACGTTACATAAACGCGGCAAGAGAGGCTGCCGTAGAATCTTTTCTCTTACGCCGCCAATTAATTGACAAACGGCATTTTTGCTTATCTTTTATCGTTCGGTTATTAAAGCCCGCCAACCGTCCCATAAAAACCCGAGACGGAATATATAACAAAAATTGGTCTTTATTACAGGCAGTTAGGGTTTGACTGCGAAAAAAAAACCGTATCCGGCGTTATTTCAATGCCGGCAGGCACATAAGTTGCTTGTAGTCTCCTGAGTTGGAAGAAAGGAGGGGTAGTTTATTTGACAGAAACAACCGCAAAGGAAGGGGAAGCAAAATGGTAGATATCAACAATAAGCAGGAGAAGTGCAGCTTGTGCAGGCAGGAATACACCTCCATTAATACGGAGGTCACACCGGGCGTGAAAATTTATGTCTGCAAGACGTGCCTTGAGTCGGCGAAACACAATTTTATATGGATATGCATGAACTGCGGAAAGGTACACGTAAGGCCCAAGAAATTGGTAATAGAAAGGACTAATAATTTCGAACTCAAGAGGGCCTACATGCTTTGCCAGGATATGCAGATCATACAGGGGATCGATATGTGCATAGAGTGTGATCCCGAAGGAATATTAAATTATATGCAGGCCCAGAAGGCGGGTATGGAGTGTTGACACTGCAGTTGCATTAAAAATAACCTTAATGTTGCATAAACGGGCAGGAGAGGCTCCCGTAAAACCGTCAGACCCTCCTGCCGGTTTGTGCAATATTTAAGATTGAGGCAAGTCAGCCGGGTCTAATCGCCTTCGAATTCCGTCAGATAGAATACATTATAATTCTTATCCTTCAGTTTCCTGTATCCGCCTACATCCGGAAGGTTGACTATAAAGGCCATCTCGGAGACAGTCCCTCCAAGCTTCTCGATAAGCGTGGCGGCGGCCAGCGCTGTGCCGCCTGTTGCAAGGAGGTCGTCAATCAGGAGTACCTTTGTCCCTTTATCCACGGCATCTTTGTGTATCTCCACCGTGTCCGTGCCGTATTCGAGCTGGTATTCATGCCTTTCAACCTCTGCGGGGAGCTTGCCGAGCTTTCTGATGGGGACAAAGCCTTTTCCGAGTGTATACGCCAGTGCTCCGCCGATAATGAATCCCCGCGCCTCTATCCCGGCGATGATATCGAAATCAACACTGTCGGTTATATATCTCTGGGTGAAGTTGTCTATTACCAGCCTGAAGCCCACGGGGTCTTTGATAAGGGTCGTTATGTCCCTGAACATGATTCCCTTTTTGGGGTGGTCCGGAATAGTACGGATTCTCGATTTAATAGGCATTGATGCAACCTCCTTTGAAATAATTTACCTTACAGTGGCATAAAAATACCGCCGGCGGGGCAGACTTCTCTGCCTGTTTATGCAACATTAAGGTTAAGACTTACTTTACACATATATCATCATATTCTTTTATTTTTGGAATAACGTGCATAAAGAGCCTGATCACCTGGTCTGCATTTTTTTTCATGGTCTCCATAATCATCTCCCATGTTACGGACTCCTCTTCTTCACGCCAGCAGTCATAATCCGTAGACATTGCGATTGCCGCATAATGCATCTGTTTTTCCCTGGCAAGGACGACCTCCGGAACAGTACTCATATTGATAACATCGGCGTTCCAGCTCCTGAACATATGACTCTCGGCCTTTGTGGAGAATCGCGGCCCCTCGATGGTGATCACGGTCTTGTTTTTATGGAAGGGTATCTTCAGTGTCTCGGAGGATGAAGAAAGCAGGTCGATGAGGTTTGAGCAGAACGGTTCCGCCATGGGTGTATGCACCACAACATCTTCATCAAAAAAGGTGACCTCTCTTTTTCTTGTGTGGTCTATAAACTGGCTGGGAAACACAAGGTGCCCGGGTGCTATATCCTCGCGCAGGGAGCCCACAGCAGTGGATGCAAGGATATGCGTGCAGCCCTGTTCCTTGAGTGCCCATATATTGGCCCGGAAATTCACCTTTGTGGGGTATATGGAATGATCTTTTCCATGTCTCGCCATGATTGCCACATCAACGCCTTCAATAACACCGCATGTAAGAACGGATGACGGCTTGCCGTAGGGCGTTTCCACTGCAATCTCTCTTGCATCTTTTAAAATATCCGGGTCATCAAGACCCGACCCTCCGATTATTCCGACCTTTACCATCAGATTGCCCTCTTTCTTGAAAAGTGATATGTTGTCCGGATACCGTCCGGTGACTTCAATTCTTGCAGTTGCATAAACCTTACAAGGGTTTTACGGCAGGCTTCCCTGCCTGGTTTATGCAGCATCAAGTAACAGTAAACCGGTTCATATAATAGTAGATTCCCGGATGAAAAATCAAAAAGCACCTTCTCCGGCGGCCGGCGTACTGCGTGAAGCCATATGCATGCCGACAAAATTGTCCTACAATATTGTCGTTAATATTACATTAAAGTAGTATGGGTTGCCGCGATTTCCTTTATTATCAGGAAGTTGCGGGCTGGCACGGATTTAGCTTGTTTATCATTGAATCTGCATACAAGCAGGGAGTGAGGGACTGCCCGGCCCGCAGTGGAATCGAAGTGATTCCCAGTTTCTGTTAAAGGAGGAATATCAGATGAAAAGACGGATAATTTTAGCGGCATTGGTTACAGCCCTGGTGGGTGCCGGGGCGTCTTTCGCCGGTGAGGCGGCCCCCACGGTTGCCGGCAATGCGAAGGGGATCGCGGCTGTACAGAAAAACGCAGACTTTGTCTGGACGCTGGTTGCAGCCTTCCTGGTCTTCTTCATGCAGGCGGGCTTTGCCATGGTGGAGGCCGGCTTTACCAGGGCGAAGAATGCCGTCAATATAATAATGAAGAACCTTATGGATTTTTCCATCGGTTCGCTCGCCTACTGGGCGATCGGGTTCGGCCTGATGTTTGGAATATCAAAGACAGGATGGTTCGGCACAAGCGGCTTCTTCCTGAGTGACTTCACGAGGGATGGAGACCCCTGGACACTGGCGTTCTGGATGTTCCAGGTGGTGTTTGCGGCCACCGCCGTAACCATTGTGTCGGGAGCAATGGCTGAACGGACGAAATTTTCGGGCTATCTTGCCTACAGTGTGATAATAAGCGCTTTGATATATCCGGTCTACGGCTCATGGGCATGGGGAAGCCTGTACAAGGGGGCGGGATGGCTGGAAAACCTCGGATTTATCGATTTCGCCGGCTCCACGGTTGTGCATTCAATCGGCGGCTGGGCCGCCCTGGCAGGGGCAATCGTGCTGGGACCGAGGATCGGAAAGTATGGCCCTGACGGGAGGGTTAACGCTATCCCGGGCCATAACATCCCGCTGGCTGCCCTCGGTGTCTTTATCCTGTGGTTCGGCTGGTACGGTTTTAACCCCGGGAGCACGACGGCTGCGGTAAGCGATATTGCCGGGATTGCGGTGAACACCACACTCTCCGCGGCGGCAGGCACAGTGGGCGCCCTGATAACATCGTGGCTCATGTTCAGGAAGCCTGAGGCATCAATGACATTGAACGGGGCACTGGCAGGGCTTGTCGGTATTACCGCAGGCTGCGCCAATGTCAGCCCCGCAAGCTCGGTGATTATCGGACTGATTGCGGGTCCCCTTGTTGTCCTGTCGGTGGTATTTATTGACAAGGTTCTCAAGGTCGACGACCCTGTGGGTGCTATTTCCGTGCATGGTGTCTGCGGCGCCTGGGGCACACTGGCGGCGGGCCTGTTTAATACCGGCGGCACAGGCCTGAAGATTATCGGGGTACAGTTGCTCGGAATTGCAGCGGCGTTTGTCTGGGCATTCGGGGCGTCGTTTATAATTTTCAAACTCGTCAATGCCGTCATAGGTCTGAGGGCTTCTGAGAAAGAGGAAATGGAAGGGCTTGACATCGGGGAGCACGGCAATGAGGCATATCCTGATTTCCAGTTGCATCCATCAGCCGCCCTCAAGAGGCAGTAGGTGATGTTGCATAAAGGGGCAGGAGAGTTCAAAGTTCTGAGTTCTGAGTTCTGAGTGCAGAATGAAACAGGTACCCCCTCCCCTGGCGGGAGGGGGGTAGGGGGAGGGGGCTGAGCTGTTACCACTGAAGGAATCGCAGATAAAGCTTTTCCGGCAGACTCCTCTGCCCCGCTGTAAGGGTAAATCTAATCTGTTTGAATAGGAGGACCGAATAAAAGATAGAAGCTATCATCAAACATTTCAAACTCGACGAGGTCAGGGACGCCCTGAACAAGATAGGCATACAGGGCATGACGGTCACGGAGGTCAAGGGCTTCGGAAGGCAGAAGGGACACATGGAAGTCTACAGGGGTGTGGAGTACGAGGTGAAGTTTCTTCCGAAGGTCAAGATTGAAGTAGCCGTGGCCGAGGATAAACTTGATGAGGTGGTGGATACAATACAGGAGAATGCAAAGACAGGCGAGATCGGCGACGGCAAGATATTTATATACAACCTGCTGGACGTGATCCGTATCAGGACAGGAGAAAAGGGAAAAGAGGCCCTCTGAAAGAGCTTAACGTTGCATAAACGCGGCGAGGCAAGCTGCCGGGAAACCAGAGTTCAGAGTTAAGGGTGCAGAGTGCAGTTGTCAGCGGGCAGATAAAGCCTTTCCGGCAGACTGCCTTGCCCCGCCAGCGATGTTCTTTGCCACTGTAGGGTAAATCTGACAACAGATAAGAGCAGGGCGGTTATTTCTGCTGGCTTTTGAAATGACACAACGCCGACAGGCTGTGGCCTCCGGACTGTTGCCTACGTGAGGTTTTCTCTTTCTGCAACATGGCGGAATCTATCTCTTTCAGTATGAGTTCCGGTGGACGTCCTTCAAAAATGAGCTTGTCCTGCGCAGTCACTTCGCCAAGCCTGATCGTCTGATCCGCCGGTTCCTTCGCCGGGACTGACTTCCTGTCCCGGATAAAAGGAAATGCCCTTTCATTTTCTTTGTCTGGAATAATGTATTTTTTTTCTCTCATTTCAGACCTCGGGAGAGACTCCTCTCTCACCAGTTCAGCCGACATGTTATTTAAAGAGTACCGTCCTTTCTCGAACGGGTTAAATGTTTAATACAGATAATTGGAGAGTATTATATCTTAAGACTACATATTATGACAGCTTTTGTCAATCCCTATTCATTGCTTTATCGACAACCCCATCATAATAATACTTATAAATAGTGGCATAAAAACATCGCCTATCCCATCGCTTTATAAAGGTCTTGCGGCAGCCTCCCTCGCCGCCTTTATGCAATATTTAAGGTAATGAGAGGGCAGCCTCATTTGAAAAAAACCACCTCATAGAGGAGCGCCATGATCAGGAATAAGATGACAGCCCTTAACAGGCGGAGTTTTCATTTAGTATGCAACACTGGGCCCTTCGCAGTTGACGTTTTGATAGACTTCACATCTCTTGAAATATTTCGTGCAGAAATGTACGGCCCTTTCTATGTCCTGACTGCTCAGCTTCACACAGTAGCAATCATCAGAAGGTTTTGACAGGAGGGGGCAGAACCTCTTGTTTATATTTCCTTTTTCCGTATTCGGTTCTCCGGACACTTTCATAACATTTTCTTTTGAGCAATAGCTGTGCCAGACAGGCGGAAAAGTTCGACTTCTTGTTTTTTCCTTTTAAAATAAGGGGTTAGCAGGAAAGGGGTGTTGGATTGAGGTTGAGCGGCGGTGAAAATGGATAACTTGCACGTATATCTGCTGTCACAATTGTGTGCAATGTCACAGTATTATCAGGTAAATTCCTGCCCCGCTGTAGTATTTTATGCCAGTGTTAAGGATAAGGTTGATTGTTAAATAAAATTACAGCTATACTATACATTCGTGGAGATTTTATGAAAAAAAAACATATTCATCTCCTTATCGGCCTCGTTGTCATGGGCCTGTCCCTGGTCTATGCCTTCTGGGATGTAGACATCGCCCAGCTCGGCAACGCCCTTTTGTCGGCACATTACATCTATCTTGTTTTTGCAATAGGAGTAGTTATCATCAGTTATGTGCTGAGGGCGATGAGATGGCGCTATCTGATACGGTCGGTAAAGGAGGTAAAGACATCACGCCTTTATTCCCCCCTGATGATAGGTTTTACAGCCAATATGCTCCCGGCAAGGGCGGGTGAATTTATAAGGGCATACCTTCTCAGCAAAAAGGAACGCATAAGCTTCAGCGCATCGTTTGCCACCATCTTTATAGAGAGATTGTTTGACCTCGTTCTGGTACTGCTTTTACTGGTGTGGGTGCTGTTTTTCATGCCCGGAATATTTTCCACGGGCAGCGCTGAAGGGACAAATCACTTGCTGGATAAGGTCAAGATATTCGGGGTCACGGCCCTGTCGTTCTGCCTGTTTATTTTCCTGTTTTCGGCGCTGCTGCAGTATAAAAATAATCTGGCCATGAAAATAGTGGATATATGCACGCGCCTTCTTCCGCACAAGTGGAGGGAGAAGATTTTCGGTATGGTTCACTCTTTTACGAAGGGACTTGAGATAATACGGGACAAACAGGGATTATCGGCCACGGTCATCCTCACGTTTCTCATCTGGGGCTCATTTATTATCCTGTATTATCCCCTTTATCTGGCATTTGATATAGAGGTCGGTATCCCTGTGATATCTTCGCTGGTCATCCTGAGCCTGACAGTGGCTATTTTTATCACCGTCGTGCCCACGCCGGGATTTATCGGATCATACCAGTTGGGGTGCATAGCGGCGCTGAACGGCATATTCGGCGTTGATAAGGCCGTTGCCTTAAGCTTCGGTATTGTTGCGTGGCTGGTAGTGATGGGCTCTACTGTTATAATCGGAACGCTCTTTGCCGTTAAAGAACATGTCTCTCTCGGGGAATTGTCCGCCGGCAAGGAACAGATGGACCAGCCTGATTAGTAATATTTAATTACGCCTTGTTAGCTGCTGCCTTGTCCTGGGGCGCAATATCCACAACATTCCGCTCCTGTGGGGTTTTCAATACCTTCAACTCCTGCTGTGCCTTGCTGATCTGCACGTCGACTTTGGCCCCCTTGGCGATGGAAATGTACTCCCTGTAAAGCAATTCTCCCTTGCCCGTGGCATTGGAGCCTATTTCTATCTCGTTTCCTTCCAGCCTGCCCTCGAATTCACCGTTTACATATATTCTGCCTTTTGCCTTGACCTCGCCCCCGCTGAACTTGCCGGAGATTGTTACATTGTTGCCGGCGGTAATATCGCCGCCCTGCAGCACGCCGTCAATGTCCACGTTCCCTTCCCTGGTTTCAATATTTCCCTTGCAGGTGCCTTTGATGGCAATTATTGGAATTCTTTTCAGAGATTATATCACCCTCGACATCTCCGCTTAATTCAAGGTCGCAGGTTACATTGATATTCCCTATCAGCTTGCTCCCTTTCAGGATGGTGTTTATCTTTTTCACGCCGGTGATCTTCTCTGTTGCGGCCTTGCCGGTATCATTCACTCTCACATCGGTACCTGCCGGGTTTGCCGGCTGCTGTTTCCCGTTATTTCCGGTTTTGGCGTTTTCCATCTCTGATCCCCATTTTTTAAACATATCGCCCTCCCTGTTTGGTTGTTTGGAAATGCAAAAATATTTTCTCCTTCTGATTCGGCAGAACCCGGTTAAATCTTAAACCGGCAGCGGCCTGAGTTATAATCACCAGCGTTTTCCACAGCTTCCGCTCTGACATAAAAATATTATATACCATATTCCGTTGATTGTTGTCCAAGATTGCGGGATTGGTACGAGGGGTGTGTGAAGACGACCATAGGGCTTAAAGGGTCTGCGGGGGAACAGAGTTCGGAGTGCAGTTTGTAGTGGTAACAGCGATGGCTGGGGCGGGAGGATTCGAACCCCCGAATGCAGGGACCAAAACCCTGTGACTTTCCGCTTGTCGACGCCCCAAGTTTTATCAAGATTCAGCCTGCAACCGTCTGTACAACCGCTGTCCAGAACCCGTCAAACGCCCCCGCTGCCTTCTCTGCCCTGCTGCGTGATTCAAATACGCCGAACACGGTGGGGCCGCTGCCGCTCATCAGGGAAAACAGTGCTCCCTCCCTGACCAGCCGCTCTTTTATCCCGGCGATCACGGGGAAACTTTCGACTGTAACGGTTTCAAGATCATTTGAGAGATTCCCTGTTATGCCGTCAAGTTCCGCCCGTTCTATACTGCGGATAGTGAACTCAATATTATCCACTTTTCCGCTTTTCTTTGTCAACTTTGAGAAGTTTTCGTACGCCCATGCGGTTGACACATCAAAAGATGGTTTTACAAGGAGGATATCCAGTGTTTTCTCAGCCTTGCAGGGGATTATATTCTCCCCCCTGCCGGATACAAAAGAAAGCGGGCCGTGGAGGAAAAACGGTATGTCCGAGCCAAGTATCGCCGCTGCCCTGCGGAGGGCTTCTGCGGAAAGGTTCAGGGACCACAACTCATTCAGGCCTGCAAGCGCGGCTGCTGCGTCACTGCTGCCTCCGCCGAGACCGGCGCCCGCCGGTATGTTTTTATCCAGATGTATCAGTGCGCCTTCCCTGATGCCGTACCTGCTCTTCAGGAGCGCTGCGGCTTTATAGACCAGGTTTTCTTCAGTGGGGATAGGGGCTTCTGTCTGCAGTACTAAATTTTCCGCAGGGGCAAATGTGAGCGTATCGTACAGGGTTATTTTCTGAATAAGGTAAGGCTCTGGATCTCGTGGAATCCGTCATCGCGCCTGCCGAGCACGTTCAGAAACCAGTTTATCTTTGCAGGTGCCTTCAGGGACAGTGATGAATCTTTCATTAATTGTTCTGGAACTGTAATTCCTTAATCTTTTTTTCAACCCTCTCCTTGAGCCCCTCTTCCTTTTCATGGAATTCGAGGGATTTTTTCCATGCCTCTATCGCGGCCTTTTTGTTATTCAGGTTCTTGTAAACATCTCCAAGGTGCTCAAGGATCAGGGGGTCGTCCTTTTCGATCTCGGATGCCTTTTTTATCTCCTTCAGGGCCTCCTTGTACATACCCTTCTTGTAGTAAACCCAGCCGAGGCTGTCGCGGATATAGCCGCTGTCAGGGGCCAGCGCAACCGCCCTCTTGATAAGGCTCAGGGCCT
>JAADFS010000042.1 GCA_013152795.1 Deferribacteres bacterium | reverse complement strand
GGCTTGTCCGGCATGAGTTTCAGCAGAATCTCAAACTGCTCCGCGGCCTCATCGTATCTCTCCATCACGCCAAGTATCTTTGCAAGCAGGAATATTGCATTTACATTATCAGGCTCGGCGGCGATAATCTTGCGCAGTTCTTTTTCAGCCTTTTCAAACTGTTTGTTGCCCGCATAAATGTTGGCAAGCATTCCGATGATTTTCAGGTTTCCCGGGTCGGCCTTGGCGATCTCCGAGATCTGTTCAATGACCTTGTCTATCTGTCCTTTTTTCAGGTAGACGCCGGCGAGCCTCTTTCTCAGGTCCGTACTGCGGGCATTTAACTCCAGTGTCTTTTCATAATTCAAGGCGGCCCTGTCAAGATCACCGAGGGCTTCATAGGCAATGCCCAGCATGTAAAAACCGTCCCACAGATACGGGTTCAGCCGGACGGCCCTTTGGAGCTGCTGAATGGCCTCATTGTATTTTTTTGTCTCAACATAGAGCCTTCCGAGATAGTATCTCGCCATTACATTGGATTCATCAATCGCGATTACCTTCTCCAGAATCCCGATTGCCTTGCCGACCTCTTTATTGAGTGTATAGATATAGGCGAGATGAATGTAGTTCTGCGTCCCTTCAGGGTTTATCTCCAGCAGTTTCCTGTAGATGGAGATGGCCTTTTCATAGTCTTTCCGGCCGCTGTAAATTTTCGCCAGCAGGGACAGGGCAGGCTCATATTCCGGGGATTTGCGTATCACGTCTTCCGCGGTTTCAAGGGCTTCATCCGTCTTCTGCATCTTCAGATATACCTTGCTGAGCTCGGTCCTCAGATAAGGCGACTCAGGGTCTTCCTGAAGGGCCAGTTTCAGACGACTTGCCGCCTCTTGCCAGTTGCCCGATAATTCGGCTTCAACCGCAAGAATATACTGATAGTCGGATTCCTCGGAATACTCGGGCCGCTGCACTATTTTGGAAAAAGCGCACGAGGATATGAAAAACGCTGCAAGTAACAGGATTATCCATAAGAATTTAGTGTTCATTAAATTATTATGTCACAAAGGAAAAGTATTGACAATAATGCCCGTGCCGCCCCGTGTTGCCAAATACAAAGCTTACATGCTAAATTTATTGATAAAAATTTTTCGTTTTTTTATGTCAGGCTCCCGGCCTGATTCCTTTTTTAAGTCTCAGGCGTGAGAACATACACTGCATGAAAAACATCTTTGACAAATTCAGCAGCACCGGCATTCTCGTTATCGGAGACCTGATGATCGACCAGTACGTGTGGGGCCGGGTGAGAAGGATATCCCCTGAGGCCCCCGTGCCTGTTGTGGAAGTGACCGAAGAGAATCTGCTTCTGGGCGGCGCCGCCAATGTTGCCAACAATGTGCTGTCCCTCGGCGGCAAGGTCTTTATCACCGGCGCCGTGGGCACGGACGAAACAGGGAAAATCCTGATAAACAAATTCCGGGAAAAGGGACTCAGCACCGACGGAATCATTGTGGACGGCAGCAGGCCCACAACAGTGAAAACCAGGGTCATCGCCCACAGCCAGCAGGTGGTGCGGTTTGACAGGGAAGTCAAGTCCGATATCAGCCGCTCGACATTGTCCTCGATTCTCGGTTATGTAAAGGACTGCCTTCCGGAAATAAAGGGTATAATCATCTCCGACTACTGCAAGGGTCTGATAACCAGGACACTTATAAGGAAAACCCTTGAGATTGCGGGCCCGGACGTCTTTATCGCGGTTGATCCGAAGATAGGCCATTTTGATTACTACAAGGGGGCAAGCCTCATCACCCCCAATATCAACGAGGCGTCCCATGGCTCGGGTATTGATATAACCGATGAGAAGAGCCTGTTTGCCGCGGGCAGGGTGCTGCTTGCAAAGCTGCAGGGCAAGGCGGTGATAATAACAAGGGGCGACGAAGGTATGACACTTTTTGAAAAAAGCGGCAAGATCACGAACATACCGACGTGCGCGCGTGAGGTATATGATGTAAGCGGTGCAGGGGACACCGTGATTGCCGCCCTGACCCTCTGCCACGCAGCGGGCGCCAGCCTGAAGGATGCCGCTGTACTGGCCAATCATGCCGCAGGTGTGGTTGTAGGCAAGATAGGCACCGCCGTTGCAACCCCGCAGGAAATAATAAAGAGTATGAAATCGTGCAAACCGCGTGAAAATAAAAATTGATAACGAGGTAAGAGAATGAGACTATCAGAAAGAACAAAGGCCATCAAGCCGTCACCCACGCTGTCGATGAATGCAAAGGCAAAGGCGCTGAAGGCCGCCGGAGAGGATATAACGAACTTCGGGGTCGGGGAGCCGGACTTTGACACACCTGAAAATATCAAGGAGGCCGCCGTAAGGGCGCTCAAGGACGGCTTTACAAAATACACTCCCGTAGGGGGTATCGACGAATTAAAAACCGCGATAATCGAGAAGTTCAAAAAAGACAATGGGCTCCATTATGAAAAGAATGAGATACTGGTTTCGTGCGGTGCAAAGCACAGTCTTTATAATATTGCAGAGGCCCTTTTCGACCCGGGCGATGAGGTGATAATTCCCGCACCCTACTGGGTGACCTATCCCGACCAGGTGCTTTTAAACGACGCTGTGCCCGTCATAGTTCCGACCCGCGAGGAAAACTCCTTTATGATAGAGCCTGAACTGCTCAGGAAGAACCTGTCGGACAGGACAAAGGCGCTGATACTCAACAGCCCCTCCAACCCGACGGGACTGGGTTATGACAGGGCAAGCCTTGAAAAGATAGCGGAGATGGCCGTTGAGCATGACTTTTACATTATATCCGACGAGATTTACGAAAAGCTCGTCTACGAAGGATTCAGGCACGTGAGCATCGCCTCACTCGGTGACGAGATAAAGCAGAGGACGGTTGTGGTAAACGGCCTTTCCAAGTCACATTCCATGACAGGCTGGAGGATAGGCTTTACCGCAGGCCCTGCGGATATCACGGCCGCCATGACCAATATACAGAGCCAGTCGACATCGAACCCGAATTCAATAGCACAGAAGGCCGCTGTCGAGGCACTGACGGGCCCGCAGGATTTTCTGCCGCGGATGCTGTCTGAATTCGATAAAAGAAGGACATACATGGTTCAGCGCCTCAACTCCATTGAGGGTGTTTCGTGCAGGACACCGGTGGGCGCCTTTTATGCCTTTCCGAATGTCTCGTTCTACTTCGGCAGGAAGTTCAACGGTAAGGCGGTAAACAATTCCCTGGAGCTGTCGACGTATCTGCTTGAAGAGGCGAAGGTCGCCGTGGTCCCGGGTTCGGCCTTCGGGGATGATAAATTCATAAGGCTTTCATATGCCACCTCAATGGAGAATATCACAAAGGGGCTGGACAGGATTGAAAAGGCCCTAAAGGCTCTCGGTTAAGGGCATTGTTCATATAGAAAAAAATTTAACTTAAAGGTATTATATAATAGTATTTTCCATTAAGGGGGGTTTAAGTGCATAAACATATGAAGGTGGAGGGATTGCTGTTTGATCCGAGAAGCAACATGTATATCCTGCTTTTAAAGGAAGTCAACGGCAGCGACACACTGCCCATATGGATCGGCAAGCCCGAAGCGGACTCCATAGCCCTGGCGCTTGGAAAGATCGTCACGCCCCGCCCCCTGACCCATGATCTCATCAAGAATGTAATAACCGGCGTTAAAATGAAGGTAACAAAGGTCGTGATCACCGAGATAGTGGACAATACATACTATGCAGGCATATATATCGACAAGGGGGACGGGCTGGAGATTCCCATTGACTCAAGACCCAGCGATGCGATTGCAGTGGCGATAAGGATAAACGCGCCGATCTTTGTGGATGAGAGCGTTATCGAGCACAGAAACAATGACGAACTGGAAGACTGGCTGAAAAAACTGAAACCGGAAGATTTCGGAAACGTCATGTAATAATGCGCGGCCTTTGAAGACAGCGTGCTGACAAGAACCGAAGGGATAATCCTCAGAACACAGAAATACGGCGAAGCCGACCTTATAGTAACCTGCCTCACCCCTGACAGGGGAATAATCAAGGCCTTTGCGAAAAGCTCCAGGAAAACGAAGAGCAGGTTCGGGAGCAGCCTCGAACCCCTGACACATGCTCGTATATCCCTGTGGGGAAAAGAGCAGTCCGCAATGCAGAAAATCACGCAGGCCGACATCATCAGTTCGTTTCACGGATTAAGAGAAAGCTATTATGATTTTGTGAACATATCAAAGCTTGCCGAGATATTGATTTCCATGATGCCGGAGGGGATTCCCAACCGGAGGCTGTTTTCTTTTTTCCTTAATATTCTGAACTTCATAAAATCATCAGTGCCCGGGCAGAGGGAGGCGCTGCATCTTATTGCACGTATCCGCCTGCTTGCAGCGATCGGCTGCGCCCCCCGGTTAAGCGGCTGCGGCAGGTGCGGCGCAAAGAGCCTTGACTTCTATCCCGACTCAGGTACGGTACTCTGCCGCAGATGCGCTGCCGCGCCGGACAGGGCCGGCAAACCGTTTATACGCATAGGCCACAGGACGGTTCACTTCTATGCACACAGCATAGAGTGGCCCATGAATATCTCAAACCGCCTCAGGCCCGACAGCCGGACACTGTCCGAACTTTCAGGTCTGCTGGACAGGCACCTGAACCACCTCCTGTCCGGAAAACTCCAGTCATCGGGATTCCCTGAAGCGGTTTCTCCCGGAAACAGGCATGCATTTGCCGGCGGGTGAGGAAGGGAATAAAGTTCAAAGTTCAGAGTTCAAAGTTCAGAGTTCAGAGTTCAGAGTTTAGAGTTTAGAGTTTAGAGTTTAGAGTTTAGAGTTTAGAGTTTAGAGTTCAGGGGGGGCGGAAGGAATCCTATGTCTTTCCTGCACCCTGACAACTGCACCCTTTGGACACCGGTCTTTTAATACCGGTGTCCAAGGGGCCTTACAGATAAAAGGAGGATTGAATAAAAATGTGTGAGACAAATGCATATATTGAAAAAGACGGAGGCGAAGAGCTGTACCTTGAAAACGTGGACGTGCTGAAACCTGAAGACGGCAAAATCCTGATGAGGAACATCTTCGGCGAGCAGAAGCTTTTTGAGGGCTCGATAAAGGAGATTTCCCTCTCGCGGCACAAGATAATTCTAAGGAAAGAATAGAAGCAAGGGGTTCAACGCGCAACCCGCAAAGCGAAACATGCAATTCATACGCATCATCGTCCAGGGGCCAAACCATGCCTTCTTCAACATGGCCCTTGATGAGGCCATATCAGAGGCCGTGAGGCGGAAACTCTCCCCCCCCACACTGAGGCTGTACGAGTGGAGCAGGCCCTCGCTGAGCATCGGATACTTCCAGAGGACCACGGACATAGACATTGACTACTGCAGAAAGATGAATTATCCGGTTGTAAGAAGGCTGACCGGGGGCAGGGCCGTACTGCATGACTCGGAGCTTACATACAGTTTCTCGGCACCGGCCGGCCTTTCCGTGTTCAGGGGCAGCCTGCTTGAGGACTATACGGTCATCAGCAGGGCGCTTGTCCTGATGCTCAGGCTCAACGGCATAGATGCGGAAGCGTCATTTGAAAAACGCCGACATGCACGCCGCAGAAGTCCTGCGTGTTTCAGGGCACTGTCTTACGGCGAGATAACCGCCAGCGGCAGGAAAATCATAGGCAGCGCCCAGAGGCGTTATGCCGACGGATTCATGCAGCACGGCTCTGTTCTGCTGAGTTTCGATGCAGGGGAGCTGTGCAGTGTAACAGGGCATGACAATGAGGATGACTTCAGGGAGATCGGCGCGGTCAGGGATTATGCGCCGGGGATAACCGTTAATGACCTGAAGAATTCATTTAAAGAGGCCTTTGAGAAAGAACTCGGCGTAAAGATGATCTCAGACGTCCCCGCAGGATTCGAGACGGCCCGTGCAAGGGAGCTTGAGAAGAATAAATATTCCTCAGCGGAATGGAATTTCAGGCGGTGAAAAAGACGGCGGGGCAGGGTAATCCGTGCCCTTTATGTAATAAACGATAAGGCAGCCCCACATCACTACCATAAGGTAAGCCTGAAACACGATATTCATAAGCGACAGTGCAATATTCATAACCGGCGCAAGCACGGGAATCACGCGGAAGGGCAATCCCAGGATGAAAAATACGAGGCTCGCTCCAACAATCCCGGCAATCAGTATTATGTAAAAGAGAAACGCCTCCGGCTTTCTCTTTAGGAATACAAACGTACTCTTTACTGAATCAACCGCTCCCTTTTTCTCCACCACCGAAGCGGCCATGCAATAGACGCTGAACACCGCGCCTGCAATAAAAATCATTATGGTGAAAACAATAATCGACACCGTTACAAATGACCGTAGAAACACCTCGATGGTTCTTTCTCCTCCTGCAAAGGCCTGCGCGGCAGCGGCGACTATTAATCCCGCTGCAACGACAACGGCAAGCACCACGGCAAGACATCCGAACAGGATGGAGACCAGCCACAACAGCCGGAAGAAATTGCCGTTGGCCTCACTGAAAAAAGACCGGAGGCTGAACCTGTAATGCACATCAAGGGCGGCGTTTTTCAATACCCCGAGGATGCCGCCTACTGCGTACAGGAGCAGCATGGAAGCAAATGTCAGATAAAAGACAAACGCCGTCCCGACAAGAAGGACGAGCCCCAGGTATCTTGATACAAACTCAAGCGGGTTATCAATGAAGGAAGGCAGCAGGTCCCTTGCATGCGTCAGGTCAAAGCCCATGTAGGCTGCGGCGACCGCCACCGGGACCACCATGAAGACAAAGAAACTGAAGACATTGATTATTGTCACGGCGACTCGGAGAAGGACGAGAGGCAGATTCCTGTTGGCGATATTAAAGCCTTCCCTGATGGATTCGATCATCATAATGAAAAACGCTTTCGCAATGGCCTATTTTAGACAGGGCCATGTTAAAAGTCAATTTCACTTGAATTTCCCCCTGCATTACCTTTAAAATTTTGCATATGAATATCCTTGATGACATCCTCAGACATAAAAAAGAAGAATTAAGACTCACAAAATCCAGGATACCGCTGGCTGAATTAAAGGCCCGGATACGTGATATGGATGCCGTAAGGCCTTTCAGGGCCGCCGTCAAGAGAGAGCGGCAGGGGCCTGTGAAGCTCATAGCGGAAGTAAAAAAGGCGTCCCCGTCAAAGGGCGTCATAAGGGAGGACTTCGACCTTTCAGCCATAGTCTCTGCTTATGAGAGGTCAAGTGCAGCGGCGATCTCTGTTCTGACGGAAGGGCGTTTTTTCGCGGGCAGGCTTGAATATCTCGGTGAGGCAAGGCGCCTGACTGCAAAGCCGATACTCAGGAAGGACTTTATCTTTGACGAGTACCAGATTTACGAGACGCGGGCGAACCATGCGGACGCCGTCCTCCTGATAGCCGCGGCGCTTGAAAGGTCGCAACTAAGCGACCTCTATGCACTGGCGGGTGAGCTTTCACTGGACTGTCTCGTGGAAATCCGCACCCTCAAGGAGCTTGACACAGCGCTCTACTGCGGGGCCGCGATCATAGGGATAAACAACAGGGACCTCGGCACCTTTGACATAAGCTTAAGGACAACGTTTGATTTTCTGAAGGACATCCCTGATGACAGAATCGTGGTAAGCGAAAGCGGCATAAATACAAGGGCCGATATCGAGGCCCTGGAGGCGACAAGGACTGATGCCGTGCTTGTCGGCACTGCCATCATGAAAGCCCCCGATATCAGTGCCGTGATTAATGAATTAATGGGACATTGAGGGAGGGACGGGGAAAGGGGTGGCCTGTTGCCCCTGAAGGTATCGCAGATAAAGCTTTCCCGCCAGACTCTCTGTCTATAGATTTTATTGTTGACATTTGTGTACCGGAGATGAGAGCATAACACTATAGTCATATAATCATAGTCATTCTGGAGGTATGGATGAAAACCATTGGAGCCGGGAAATTTAAAGAAAAGTGTCTTGCCCTGCTGGATGAGGTTGCCCATGAGCACGAAACGATTATTGTGACTAAACGGGGTAAGCCCGTAGCGCTTGTATCTCCGGTAACCGACTCGGAAGCCAGCATCAGGGAGCAGTTAAAGGGCAGCATCCTGCAGAAGGGGATATCGTCAGCCCTGTTGACGTCGAATGGGGAGCCGCCTCTTGATCCTCCTGGATACACATGCCTGGATATGGTGGTCAACTTCATCGTCAAAGTTGTCTAAAAGGGCTCAAAAGGCTATTAACGCCTCAGAAATAATTAATATCAGCGCCATTAGCTGTTGGGAGGTCGCCATGCTGGTTTCAAGAAAACGGCTGGTCTTAGACCGTGATGTAGAAGTATGGATAGATCTGGCGCTGAAGCTTCCCCGCGTGCGCCTGGTTCCTTTAACTCCCCATATAGCCGTGCGGAGCACCCGGCTGGAAAAAGGCTTTACCGGAGACCCTGCAGATTGCATTCTTGTTGCAACGGCACTGGAGTATGGTTCTCCGGTAGTGAGCAAAGATGAAAGGCTCAAGCATTATCCCGGCCTTTCTGTAATCTGGTAACACTGAGACCGGTGTAGGGGATAGCGAGAGTCGCTCCGAAAGCGATATATGGGGCAGGGCTCTCCTGTCCGTCTATGCAGCATTAAGGTGAAATCTCTCCTGCCCCCCCCTCTTTGCCGGAGGAGAATTTCCTTACCGCCGCATAGAAAAAAATACATTGCCGAAATTATGAATCGGAGTGCCCAAGCATAGATGATTCTTGAACCTCAGTGTTTTTTGTCGATAGTATTGTTTTACTGAAAGCTGATTGCTGATTGCTGATTGCTTACAGTATAATGAATCATGCCAATGA
>JAADFS010000041.1 GCA_013152795.1 Deferribacteres bacterium | reverse complement strand
ATAATCCAGAAAAATCTGCTCTTAAGCATAAATTAGTCTATCATACAGGGTGTGCCTTGTAAAGGTTCTGGCAAGGAAAATGCTTGCAGTTTATTTGCATTAAAATGGCGGTTGCGGTATTTTAATGCAGATGTAAAATAATTTTTATGAGCACGTCCCGTATTTTCCATAAACTGAACGATTCCCAGAAAGCGGCGGTAACTGCTGTCAGCGGTCCCCTGCTCATTGTCGCAGGCCCTGGCACGGGCAAAACCCTTACCATTGTACGCAGGATAGCATATCTCATTGACACGGGGGTTTCTCCTGAAAATATCCTTGCCGTGACATTCACCAACCGCGCGGCAAGGGAGATGCGGGAGAGGGCTGAGGCTGTGCTGGACAGCAGATGCAGCAGGATATTTATCGGCACATTTCACCTCCTCGGCCTCAGGATACTTAAGGAGAACCTCTCCGATGATTTCGTCATCCTCGGCAGGGATGAACAGGTGAGTCTGGTTAAGGCATTGTTGAAGAAATCCGGCACCAAGGCCCGGCAGGTTGCCGAAAGGATATCCCGGATCAAGGGTCTTGCAGGGAGGGTTGATGATGAAATAAAGGATATTTATGAAGCATATCAGTCTGCGCTGAAAAAAGAGTCCGCCCTTGATTTTGATGACCTTATACTTCAACCCCTCGGTATGCTCGCTGAAAAGGGCCTGGTGGAAAAATACAGGGAAAGGTTCATGTACATCATAGTGGATGAGTACCAGGATATAAACCCGGCGCAGTATAAATTACTGGCCCTGCTGGCCGGGTCAGCCGGCAATATCTGCGCTGTCGGTGACTCGGACCAGGCCATCTATTCATTCAGGGGAGCGGATATGGACAGCTTCCTGAATTTTGAAAAAGACTTCAGGGGCGCAAGAAAGATATTTCTTTCCGACAGTTACCGGTCAACAGGCACGATACTGGGTGCGTCCGGTTCATTGATAAAAAACAATGCCAGAAGGATAGACAGGAAAATCTGCACGGTCAGGGAAAGAGGCCGGCCGGTAAGGATCATCTCAGTCCCCGATGAGCGGATGGAAGGAGAGATGATAATCAGGGAGATAGAGCGTAGAATCGGGGGAACAAGCCATTATCAGATGAGACACACGGCCCCGCGCGGGGAGCCTGCGGACACGTCTTATTCCTTTGCCGACTTCGCCGTGATCTTCAGGACGAATGCCCAGGCAAAGGCAATAGAGGATGCCTTTATTAAATCAGGCATTCCCTACCAGGTGATAGGCCGTTCCGCGCCCCCGGTCGAAACCGCCGGCATCAGCGCTGATGAGGCCGCGCTCATGACACCTGCCGACTTCTTTGACCCAAGGGCGGATGCCGTGGCACTGATGACACTCCATATGGCAAAAGGACTGGAATTCAGTGTCGTATTTATTGCGGGGGTTGAGGAAGGCATAATCCCGTATACCCTGAATCATGATCAGGACAGTGTTGATATGGAAGAAGAAAGGCGGTTATTCTATGTCGGTATGACGAGGGCCGCGGATGAGCTCTTTCTCATACATGCAAGAAAGAGATTTCTGTACGGCCAGAGGCTTGCTCTCTCGCCATCGCCCTTTATCAGCGAGGTTCCCGGGGAATTCATTCACAGGACGGTTGTCGCCGGCAGGGACAAGAGGCGGAAACAGGATAAGCAGATGGGGCTGTTCTGATGTTAAGGTATAATAACGATTACCGAGATGCTCTATAAAAAAACAGAAAAAACTTATCTGCTGGGGATAAAGATACTTGTTTTTCTTATTCCCTTCATACCGTTTTATATCTCCACATCGCTGGTGTTTCCCTTTGTTACAGGTAAGAACTTTGCATTCAGGATTCTGGTCGAGGCTGCCGCTGTTTTGTGGGCCGGCCTTATGGTTTTAAACCGGCGGTACCGCCCGCAAAGCTCCGCAATATTACTGTCGGTGTTGGTATTTACCCTTATTGTCGGCGTGGCGGACATGACAGGGGTTAATCCGTATAAGAGTTTCTGGTCGAACTATCAGCGGATGGAAGGTTATATCACGATCCTGCATCTGGTTCTTTATTTTATGATTCTGAAAAGTGTCCTTGGAACGAAAAAAGAATGGATGCTTTTTTTCAACATCTTTGTGGCGGTAAGTGTGATTGTTGCTTTATATGCCTTTGTTATACCCTCCGCGGGCATTGTAATTCCAATATACGGCGAGAGGGTTTCAAGCACATTGGGCAATCCCCCTTTTCTCGCCTCCTATCTGTTGCTGTCCGTATTCCTCGCATTAATTGCATGTTCCAATACGGGGAAGCATTATGTGAGGTTCCTGTATCTCCTGATCGTTGTATTGCACCTTGCGACTATTTACCTGACAGCCACACGGGGGGCTATCCTGTCCGTGATCGCCGGAGTGATTATTTTCGGTCTTCTTTTTATCTATACAAGATCAGGCGCAACCGGACAAAGGATTTTCAGGAGAGCCGTCGTGGTATCCGTAGCGGCTATAGTTCTTTTGTCGGCCCTCTTTCTCACCGTTGACAATTCGGGATTTATCAATCGGGACTGGATGTTTTCACGCCCCCGGAGTGATGAAAGCCCCTCTGACAGGTTTAAAAGGATGTTTACCGGCAGGTCTGCCAAATCAAGGCTCAGGGCATGGGAGGTTGCATGGGATGGTGTCAGGGAAAGGCCGCTACTGGGCTGGGGACAGGAAGGTTTAATCGACGTATATTCTGTTACGCCGGTGCCATACAGCGAGATGATATGGACCTGGATGGACCGGACGCACAATATTATCATGCACTGGTTGATAAATGCCGGTTTTGCAGGATTGTTTTCCTACCTGTTGATTTTCGGCACCGCCTTTTATTGCTTAAAGAAGGCATACAACAAAAATACGATTGCAAAGGGCGAGACTGTTGTTATTGCCACGGCCCTTGCCGTTTATTTTATACAGAACCTTTTTATTTTTGATACTATTAACACGTATTTGATATTTTTTGCTTTACTGGCATATCTGTCATACAATTGTAATACATATAACACCGCCACTGATAAAAGTAAAAGTATGGAATATTCAGATACGGAAAACATTAAGTTTAAATTTATCGGCGCGACTCTTTGCGCGCTTCTGTTTTTTTCCGCCGCGGCTTATTTTGCCAATTACAAACCCCTGAGGGCCGCTCAATGGTTAAACCGGGTATCCGTTTCAATACAGAAAGATCGCGGGTCACTTTCAACAGTCTTTGATTATTTCCGCAAGGCCCTGTCATACGAGACATTCGGCGATTCCGAGATCACCATGAAAATGTTTAATGTATCCCTGCTTATATTGAATAACAGACTGTTCACCCAGAAAGATGCATCGAAACTTGTTGAAATGACGCTGCAAAGAATGGAAAAGCTGGTTTCAGCAGACCCCCTCAATTTAACGTACTGGACATATTTAATCAAACTTTATCACAAGGTGGCATTTTTTGACTCTTCCTTTATTGACAGGGAGGAGGCGCTTATCAGGAAGTGCCTGCAGTTGAATCCCGAGTATCAGTGGCTTTATTATGCATTGGCTGATAATTATATCCTCAAGAAGGATTATGGAAATATCATTTCACTTGCGCCGGATGTTGAGCTTGACCCGCAGAATGATACCGCACGTTTAAAGCTGGCGTTGGGCGGGTTGCTGGCATCAAGGGAAGATATGCTGAACCGTGCAATGGAGGCGGTCAGGAGGATCAGGATGTCAAGGGATGATGATGTATCTTCCGGCAGGAAACCGGTATTTTCTATTGACGAGCTTTTAGTGTTCGCCGGCGCTTCCGCTGAGATGAAGAACTTTGACAAAGAGATTCTGTTCTACAGGGAATTGTTGGATATTGCCCCTGAAAACGCCGACTTTCATTTCAATATGGCGCAGGCATACCTCAAGACCGGTGACGTGGAGAATGCCCGCAGACATGCAGATAAAGCCGCTGAACTGGATCCCGGAACGTATTCCGGGAAGATAAAAAGTTTACCGATTTATTAACCGGTTGAATTTGCGTAAATTTTTAAAAAACCTTGACATTTTCAGGAGAAATATGTATAGTTAAACGTCTTGCCTGACCATGATAATAATTTTTAATAACCTTTGTAATAACCTTTGTAGGAGGGGATATTATGAAAACGTTAAAGCAAGCTAAGAGTAAGTCGCTGTTAATTCTGATCGCAGCTATTATAGTTTTGTGTGCAGGATTCATCATTATAAGCTGCGGCCTCGGCCCACAACAGAAAATTGAGCTTCTGGATGAGGGAAATTATGCAATTGATTTCAGCAGTGCTTCCACCTCATCCTCTGAAGCAATTGTAGGTACTGTATGGGCGCTTAAATCTCTTGCAAACAAGGACCTTCCAAGTCTGGCCGGTACAGAGTTTACTATTGAGGCAATGGTAAAAAGCAAAGTTGCCGCCAGCGCAACTGATGACGGTACCACAGCATGGGATGAAACTAAATTAAACGGAGCCATCTTTTCACAATATGATTCAGGCGGGGTGATAATGTGGGTTAAGGATAATGAACCGAAATTCGGGATAAGGATACCCACCAGTGGAAGTACAAATGATCCAAACAATACATATAGTGTCAGCGGTGGCACTGTGGAAATCACCAGCGGGGGGTGGACTCATATTGCTGGTGTGCTTGTTAATGAGGACCATTCTGCAGTCCATGCTGCTTGCAGCGCAGGTGACGGAAGCGAATCTGAAATGCCTCATCTGGATATTTATATAAACGGTCAATTCAAGGATTGCGCAACGACCGATTATCACTTTGCTGTCGCCCCTACCTATGATGTTAACAAGGAGAGAATGGGGATAGGGCAACTGGTTGCAACCAAGCCCTATGGCTATGGCGAATACACGAAGGCTGACTTTGAGGTAGACAGTCTCGATATAACAACGAGGTTTGAAGGGATTATAGATGAGTTCAGGCTCTGGGACGTTGCAAGGACAAAAACTGAAATCGCTAACTGCTGGAACAAGGAACTCGGGATAGAAGGTGCCTGTATGCGTACTTCCGATCTGAAAATCTACTGGCGCTTTAATGATAACACGGGTGCATTGATTCACGATTTTTCAGGAAATGCTTTCAACGGAAGTAAAAAAGAGATAACAATCTCGTCGGTCGGCGATACGGATGCAAGTAACCCCAAGAAGCCTCACATACCTGAAGGGGGTTATTATCCATCTACTACACCTGCTTCCTGGAGTTATGGCTGGGTGACGGGTTATTCGTTCTAATAAAGAAGCAGAGTAATATCCTAATAAAAAAAGAGGCATCGCAAGATGCCTCTTTTTTTATGTTGTTGCGGATATACATACTACCTTAATTTTATAAACGGGGCAGAGGGCAGAGGAGGGGCTGCGGAATGTTTCCCAAAGGAATCGCAGATAAGACTTTTCCGCCACCCCGCTTGGCGGTTCCCACTGTAAGGGGCAAGGCAGAGATAGGGGATAGTTCTTGTATAAAGAAAAGAAGGCTCACCGGCAGTATGCCACTCTGAGATTTATACAGTGAAATGTTTAATAACTAAACTTTTGATACAAAAAGTTCGTTATAGATGATCCTCGCGCTTTCCCTTGCGGAGACCTTATATGGATATATCCTGTACCTGTAGACATAGCCCTTCCAGAATTTCCTTATCCTGTTGTACAGCGGACGGAGAGGGAGCTTTATCAGGACATTCTTTATCAGAGGCATGAGATATGGAAATTCAACCGCAACTCCGAGCAGATGCATGAAATTCTCAAGCTGTCTCTTGTCCTTGAGATTCAATATTATCCTTTCATGGTAGGTCTCGGGATATTGAACGTCGGGGTTGAAAAACCCGTTTGCCACTGAATACTTGTATATTTCCGTCTTGGGGTAGGGCGTAAGAAGAAACGAGTCGCAGAAAGTCGGCTTGCATTTTACCGTCAGTTCCCATGTCTCCATGGCCGTCTCCAGCGTTTCATGCGGAGCGCCGATTATGTTATACATGGAGAATTTTACGTTTTTCTCATGCAGGATTTTGAGCCCGTTGATAATCTGCTCTTTGGTCATATTCCTGTTGAGGACCTTGTTCCTTATGAAATCATTACCGGACTCGATACCTATTCCTATATAGTACAGGCCTGCCTTTTTCAGGTCATCAATAATTTCCGGCTTGATAATCTCCGGCCGCATAAGGCAGTAAAAGGGAATGCCTATTTCCCGCGGATATTTTTCGGAAAACTCCTTTATCCATTCCTTGTTGATGGTAAGTATCTCGTCTCTGAATATCAGATACTCCACCTTCGGATAGTCCCTCTTCAGTTGTCTCAACTCATCCATTACGTGGTCCACGCTTCTCTGGCGGAATATGGGGTCGCCCTTGAGTCTCATTTTATGAAGCTGATGGTTGTAACAGTAGGAGCAATTGAAGGGACATCCCTGGCTGGTCATTACAGTGGCCGTCCTCGCCAGTTGGTAGTCCTTATACCTGTTATACAGGCTCCTGTCTGGCGGAGGCAGGATGTCGAGATTTTTTATGAGGGGACGCTGGGGGTTTTTATAGATTTTGCCGTCTACCTTGACCCACCAGTTTTTTACATTTGTAATGTCTTCTCCCCTCTCCAGTTTATTGATAAACTCGGGCATTGCCTCGAATCCCTCTCCCCTGCATACACCGTCAACTCCGTCTTCTTCGATCATCTCTGGAGAGAAAGTGGGGTGGGGGCCGCCGAACATGGCGAAGAAATTGAATTTCTTCTTGAGCCTTCTGTTCCATTCCATAAAAGTAATATGCCCGCCGCTGAATGTTGTATATGCGACAATGTCCGGTCTGAATTCTTCAAAGGTCCTTTCCACCTCATTGTAACTGACACCTGCTATGGTGGTTTCATGACCGTGTTTCTTAAGTACCGCGGACAGCCACATAGGCCCGAACGTTACAAACCCCCCGCTAAGTAACATGGTTCTGTCAACGTGGGCGATAAATAAGATGCGACTCATGGATATACTCCTTTTATGGAAGATGTTTTGAATTATAGATATATAAAAATATATTATCTTTTTTCATTCTTGATTGTCAAGTAATTTTATATGCGCTGCCGGTTGCAGTTTTTGCTTGATTGACACGTATATTATAAATAATTTACTATCATGTTTTAAGTCATAAACATTGCTAAGCGCAGCCATATGAGAGTCTGCCCGAGAAGCTTTACCTTAAATGTTGCATAAACGGGGCAAGGGAGTCTGCCGTAAAACAGGAAAAAGGCCGTTCTCCGTGTCGGTTAACCGTGTCCGTTTCTGTTGTGTGTCTTTTACGGTCACGAACAACGGACACGAATCACGGGGAGTTGATATGCCTGCGGAATATTTCCTGAATGTATCGCAGATAAAGCTTTTCCGGCAGCCTCCCTTGCCCGCTGGCGATGTCTTTATGCCACTGTAACGTTTATAAATCGAATTCCAAAAAGGGGGAGAGAGTTTTGACAGAAGAAAATTCGGTAAAGATTACCGCAGATCCAAAATTCGGCAAAGTGATCCTGCTCGGCATGGACGGGCTGGACCCCGGAATATTATCCTCGCTGATGAATGAGGGCGAGCTGCCCAACTTCTCCAGTCTCAGCCGCACGGGAAGGTTTACACCGCTGGCCACGAGCAATCCCGCTCAAAGTCCGGTAGCATGGGCATCGATTGCAACAGGGAATAACCCGGGATATCACGGCGTCTTTGATTTTCTCGGCCGCAGGGTGAGCGACTATATGCCGGAGCTGGCGATATTGAAGATGAATCCCAAGAATGTATTCGGCAAGCGTGAAGCCATGTTTCTGCCTGTAATGCAGGGCAATGCCTTCTGGGATTATACCTCCGCCAATAAGATACCATCGACTGTTTTAAAATGGCCCATGACCTTTCAGCCGAAACAGAACCGGGCGAAACTGTATGCAGGACTCGGCGTGCCCGATATCAAGGGCGGGCTCGGCAGATATTCGTTTTATACAACGAGGGATATCCCAGCAAGTGAGGAAGGCGCTGAAAAGGTGATAAAGGTAGCCGTAAACGGAAATAAAATCAGGACTCACGTTTCAGGCCCGAATGTCGTAAAACTGAGGGCGAGGGATACGGCGAAGGCAGAGCTCGATATTTCCCTTGCCGGTGATTCAAAAATTGAAATGAATCTGGACGGCAAGATACTGACGGTGCACAAGGGCCGGTGGAGCGAGTGGGTGGAGTTCAAACTTGGTTTTATGAAAACCGCTACGGCCATCGTCAAGTTTTATCTGAATCAGGTCAGTCCCGAATTTGAGCTTTACATGACGCCGGTGCAGATAAACCCGAAAGACCCTGCATTCGTTATCTCCAGTCCGGATGAGTACATACGTGAACTCGCGGATGAGGTAGGGTACTTTTATACGCTCGGCATGCCTGAGGATACAAAGGCCGTTGAAGAGGGCAGGACCGATGAGGATGCGTTTATAACCATGTGTGATGAGATTATCGATGAGCAGGAAAGGATGCTGTGGTATGAGCTGAACAGGTTCAAGGAGGGTCTACTGGCCTGTGCATTTTTTTCCACTGACAGGATACAGCATATTTTCTGGGCTACCCGGGATCCGGAACATCCCCTCTATGACAGTGCCTATGCCGGGAAGTACGGCCGTGTCATTGATGACTACTATCGCAGGATGGACGGGATTCTCGGGGAGGTTATGAAACAGGTGGATGACCGGACGGCGCTTATGGTTTTTTCGGACCACGGATTTTCCACTTTCAGGAGAACCGTGCATATTAATTCATGGCTGGTGCAGAACGGTTTCATGACCCTCACGCAACAGGTCTCAAAGGATGACAGGGATGCAGGGGGGCTGTTTCAGTATGTCGACTGGAAGAAAACACAGGCGTATGCCCTGGGATTCGGGAGTATTTACCTTAACCTCAGGGGCAGGGAAAAAAACGGCATCGTCGACCCGGCAACAGAGGCTGAGGCGGTCTCGGACAGAATCATCGCCGGGCTGACAGGGTTGACGGATCCCAAGGATGGACAACCGGTTGTCAGGAATGTCTACAGGAGCAGTGATATTTACTCCGGCGCCCAGGCATCCAACTCACCTGACCTCGTGATAGGTTTTCAGGACGGCTACAGGGTGTCGTGGCAGACGGCTGTAGGCGGCTCGCCTCCGGAGATAATTGAGGACAATCTGAAAAAATGGAGCGGCGATCACATAATAGACCCTTCGATTGTGCCGGGTATACTGCTGACAAATTCCCTACGGCCAGGGACAATCCCGGGCTTATGGACATAGCGCCGACCGTGCTTGACTGCTTCGGGATGTCGGGGGAGGGCATAATGGAGGGGAAAACTTTACTGTAGATGTAGCGGAATCTGACTCCTGACTCCTGAATTCTGTTCTTATTTATAGGTCTTTGCCTGAACGATATTGTATTCTTTGATTTTCCGATAGATGGAACGGCGGCTTATGCCCAATAACATGGCCGCCTTTGTCTTGTTCCATGCGCTCTTTTCAAGGGCCTGAATGACCGCCTGTACGTCATTGACCTTCCCGTCATTACGGCAGGAAATCTCTTTTACATTAAAATTCATCAGCTCAGGGGGCAGGTGGTCAACGGTGATTACAGGCTGGCGGCAGAGGATAAATGCATGCTCCAGCGCATGCTCCAGTTCCCTGACATTGCCCGGCCATGGATAATTCATGAATATCTTTTTTACGTCGTCGGATACCGCCCTGATCTCCTTATTGAACTTTTTATTGAATTTTTCCAGGAAGTAGTCCGTCAGGAGCGGGATGTCTTCGCGGCGTTTTCTGAGCGGTGGAAGCTCTATTTTCATGACATTGAGGCGGTAATAGAGGTCTTCACGGAATTCGCCGCGTCTTACCTTTTCGGAAAGGTCCTGGTTCGTGGCGGTCACAACACGGACGTCAACCTTTTTTGTGGTGGAGTCGCCGACCCTTTCAAATTCTTTTTCCTGCAGGACCCTCAGGAGCTCCACCTGTATCTTCGGGGATATGTCGGCGATTTCATCCAGGAATATGGTCCCTCCATCGGCTATCTCAAAGCGCCCGACCTTGTTTCTGATCGCGCCTGTAAACGACCCCCTTACATGTCCGAACAACTCACTCTCAAGCAGATTTTCCGACAGTGCGGAACAGTTCACCTTGACTATCTGGTTATGGCTGCGGTTGCCCTTGAAATGAAGCGCTTCTGCAATCAGCTCCTTGCCTGTCCCGCTTTCTTTCACCGGTGATCAGGACAGTGGTCTCCACGTCCGAGAGCAGTTCGATCAGTGAATAAATTTCCTGCATTTTCTTGCTCTTTCCTATTATCCCGTGGAACTGATGGCGTTCCTTCAGCTCGCGCTCAAGGCCGCTCAGCCGCGTTTCGTCTCTGGCCACCATAATGGCGCCCGAGAATGTACCCTGCTGGTTTATCAGGGGGGAGGTTGTTAATGTCACCACCTGTTCCCTGCGGTTTTTAGGGCGGCACTCAAGGCCGTTTATCTCGACCGTCTGTCTGTTCCTGACGGTCTCGGTGAGCGGGCCGAGACATTTTTTCCTACATTTTACCGGCAGGGTTCGGAAGTTCTTTCCCGCAAAATCAGAGGTGAAGCCACAGATTTTTTTCGCCGCTTCGTTAAACCGGAGCACCGACATGTCCCTGTCCACCGTGATGATCGCATCCTTGACATTACTGAAGATTGCCTCGAGGTCGGATCGGTATTTTTCTTTTTCGACCACCACGGCCTTGTGCTGAAGCGCAACATCGATACAATGGAAGAGTGTTTCCTTGCGGATCGGCTTTGGAATGTAATCGAACGCACCCAGCCGCACGGCTTCAGATGCGGTTTCTATATTCGGATATCCCGTAATCATGATCACAGGGCAGAGGAGCTTTCTTTCCTTTATAAGCCGCAGGACATCCATACCCGTTTTGCCCTTTAAAATGATATCCGCAAATATCACATCGAAATCCGTCCTGGCGATGCAGGCCTCCGCCTCATCGAAGTCGCCGGCCGTGACTACATCATAACCTTCCTCTGACAGAAATTTTTTGAATGTAAAGCGTATGCCTTCTTCGTCGTCTATGATCAGTATTCTGGCTTTCATGTGCGACTATCCATTTCCGCCGGCAGGTCTATTATTATCTTTGTGAATTCGCCTTCAACGCTGTTGATTGCAAGCTTGCCGCCGTGTTCGGTTATAATGCCGTGGCTTATGCTCAATCCCAGGCCGGTTCCCACGCGGTTGGGCTTGGTTGAAAAAAACGGATTTATCACCTTGTCGATTATGTTGGAAGGTATACCGGTGCCCCGGTCGTGAAATATGATACGGATATAGGGAAAGTTGTCAAACGAAACTTCTTCGCACGTGATCTCGAGTATTTTATTTTCATGCGTTCCGGGATACTTTTCATTCAGGGCAAAGCGGGAATTGCTTATTATATTTAAAAAGACCTGCTGTATCTGTTGCGGGTGCACCGGGATCTTGATGAATTTGGATGAGATATTGACCTTCAGGTTGATTCCGTCTTTCCGTATCTGCGCCGATGTCAGGGAAAGCATGTCCGAGAATATCTCGTGGAGGTATACATAACTCTTTTCTTCCTTTCTGATCCTGGCAAATGAAAGCAGGCTTCTGACGATGGTGGCGATCCTGTCGCCGTCTTTCATTATCCTCCTGGCTACATCATCATCCCGGTTTTCTTTTTTGAATTCATCTATAAGTATCTGGGCATAGTTGATGATGTTGTTTATGGGATTATTGATCTCATGCGCCACACCCGC
>JAADFS010000040.1 GCA_013152795.1 Deferribacteres bacterium | reverse complement strand
ATGACATCCCTGATAAAATCAATCTTGAACTCGACAGGCCGTGCTATACCGGCTCTGTCCAGAAGCTCTATGATGTTCCGGGCCATCCCGGTTATCTGGTCAGTGAAACAACGGCGGGCGGGTCGGTATTTGATGTCGGCGCTATTTTCAATATACAAGGCAGCGACGTGGGAAGGGCGAGCTTCAGGCACCTCGTTTTTCAGGAGCTGCAGAGGCCGGAGGCATGGGGCGCTCTTGCGCGGGAATTGTCCGGAGAGGGAGGCCTTCTCCGGAAAGATGAAAGCGGGCTCGTGGAGAGGGTGCTTTCAGGATTCACCGGAAACGGCGCCCCGACACATCACGCCGGCATGATAGACCGTAACAGCGGCAGGGTTTACCGCAGGGGATTCCCTCCCCAACCAAGCAATCTGACCCTGATCAGGAAGTATAGAGTCGAAAAGCCGGAGCTCAGGAAGGTGCTCGGATGGCACTTTTACGACTACGAAAAATACCATCATATCGACGGGTATGTCATCCCGCTTGAATATATTGTAAGACTCGGCATCACGAGCGGTTCGTCCGTGCTGAGAAAATACAACGCACTCAGCGACGCGCACAAAAGAGAATACCTGAACGAGCTCGGCCTTGACAGGCCGCTTTCCCCCTGGAGCCGTTTTGATTATCCCGTTGTCGATTTGACCACCAAATACGAGCCCGAGGACAGGAATATAAGCCGCCAGGAGGCGGCCCTGATTTCCGGCGCTGACGGCGAGACATTTGCACGATCAATGGTTATGGCGGTGCTGGGCGCGTGTCTGCTGCAGCGGATATTTGCAGGGATGGGCCTGTTTCTGTGGGATATGAAATGGGAGATTGCCAGGGAAGGTGACACCCTCGTCTTCGTGGACACAATTGACACCGATTCCGTGCGGGTGACATTCAATATTACAACCGGCGGCAGGATGCATTTTGTCCACTTCAACAAGCAGTCAATGAGGGACTACTACAGGATTATGCATCCGGAGTGGTACAGTGCGGTTAATGAGGCAAAGAAGGCCGCTGCGAAAACCGGCAGGGCGTTTACTGAAATACTGGCCGAGGGCCAGAGGAAAAATGAGTATCCCGCCACGCCGGTGGTGGATGAACGTTTTCTGGATATCCAGAAACAGAAGTTCTCGATGATACAGTCTTTTATTCAGGGTCATAATCAGGACATCCACAGAGAGGCCGAGAGAATCGCCCGGCTGGAGTTGGATTATTACCTCGCTGCCGGCAAGAAAGAGGAATATGAGGCGCTGAACTCAGCTCCGGTGAGCTGACGTACTCACAGGCCGCCTTCTGAAATCCGAACAGGAAGTCCGTAAAAGATAAAAAATCCCCATGAGCCCGTCATGGGGATTTTTATTATGGTCGTCGGTCAGAGTTTCACCACATTGACAGCCTTGGCGCCTTTCGGGCTGCTTTCAATATCAAAGCTGACCGAATCACCCTCGGCGAGAGACTTGTATCCATTACCCTGAATAGAGGAGTAATGAACAAAGACATCGCTGCCGTCTTCTGCTGATATGAAGCCGTAACCCTTGGACTCATTGAACCATTTTACTACGCCCTCCGCCATTTTTTACCTCCTGATTTTTAATAAAGTCCCAGGGCTCCGGGCTGTTAACAAAAAAGGCCACAAAGTTTAAAGTCCTTGCAGCCTTTGTCTGTAACAAAAACTCCTGAAACTTCAGGTCAATAATGGCATTTTAATATTAAAAAGTCAATATCGGCACCGGATAAAGCGGCAGGCTTCCCTGTCGCGCGCGCAATGTTTTCATCCCCCGGCGGGCAAAGGCAAAAAGTTGATTGACAGGCCGGGTTGATTTGTGATACAAGTATTCATACACAGTGTAAATCCGGCGGCGATAATTTCGTGTCTGAATCAGGCGGGTTTTCCCATGAGGGCAGCGGCATCCAGAGTTTCCAAAAAACAATAGACGGTGCAACGGCTTTCCCGCAGGCGAGAGATTCCCCTTCAAGGCAGGGAGGGGAAGCGGAATAACAAGACCGGAAATCGCCGGTTACAGGCAAAAAAGAGGGACATGACATGGGCAGAAAAGATATTTTCGGTTTTGATTTATCAGAGATCAACAATATAAACGAGGAACTGGTTATTGAGCTGATGGAGGAGATTTTAAACGAGGACAAGAGCATCTGCAGGTGCCACCTCTGTATTGAAGACATCTATGCGCTGTCACTGAACAATCTGCCTCCCCTGTACGTGCAGAGCACATTTAAAGATACCACTTCCCAGGACAATGATTTAACGAGAGTGCTCGACAGGGAAAAGGTGGAGAAGGCCGTACGTGAGGCCACAAACAAGGTCAACAGCAATCCCTATCATTAAAGGGCATCCATTACTTCTCCAGCACCACACATGCCACGCCGAATTCCTTTTCGTGGCTTAGCGATAAATGACAGTGCCTTATTTTTTCCTCCCTGAAATACTCCTCGAGCCTCCTGCCGGGCCGGATGAGTGGCCTTCCCGCCTCATCATTTACCACTTCAATGTCCTTCATGTTTATAATGATTTTTGCCCCTATGGCCTTGATCAGCGCCTCTTTCGCGGCGAATCTTGCAGCCATGGAGGGGTAAGGGTCGTTCTTTTCAGAACAGTAGGATATCTCATCCTGTGAGAGGAATTTTTCAAGGAATTTCCTGCCCCACTTCTCCGAGGCCCTTCTGATGCGGCCGATTTTCACTATATCTATGCCGATACCGTATATCATGGCCTTGCTTGTTTAAACCCGTGCACCCTTTGGCAGGGGAACTGTTACCTTGAAGCCCGCGCACCCTCGCGGATCAGCCTCTTCATCTCCCTTACGGCCTTCTGCATTCCGTCATAAACCGCGCGTGCAACGATGCTGTGGCCGATATACAACCCCCTGAGGCCTTTTATGGCTGCAATCCTTTTCACATTTGCATAATTAAGGCCGTGGCCGGCATTGACGGCAAGTCCGAGGGCCAGCCCTTTTTTCACGGCCAGCCTCACCCTTCTGAGTTCTTCAGTCTGTTTCTTTCCCCGGGCGTTTGAATAAAGACCTGTATGTATCTCGACCATGGGGGCGCCGAGCTCTCCGGAAATCTCAACATCTGAAACCGAGGGATTGATAAAGAGGCTTACGGGGATGCCTTTGCCGGTGATGGCCTCGATAGCCTTTTTGATCTTTCGCCGGTTCTTTTTCAAATCAAGGCCGCCCTCGGTTGTCAGCTCCGCCCTCTTCTCAGGCACGAGGGTTACCATGTCGGGTCTGACCTTCAGCGCAATATCTATCATCTCATCCGTGGCGGCCATTTCCAGATTGACTTCTTTTGATATGTTGCGTCTTACCGCCCGGAGGTCCCTGTCATTTATGTGTCTCCTGTCCTCTCTCAGATGCACGGTGATACCGTCAGCTCCGCCCTTGAGTGCCAGATAGGCGGCCTTTACAGGGTCGGGCTCCACATCCTTTCTCGCCTCCCGCACGGTCGCCACGTGATCGACATTTACTCCAAGAATCATAATCAAGACCTCCCCCTTTGAATTTTCTCTTCCCCTTCTCTCCTCGCAGTTGCATCAAAAATTGCCGGAGGGTCTCCGGCAGACTCCTCTGCCCGCTCATGCAACATTAAAGTAAACATACAAACGTAATGTAATTAAAGCCGCTTTGTCAAGCTCGGAGGCCGGAGAAGATTGACTTAGTAAACATAAATCTGTTAAGTTATTTTTTATTCAAAAACGCATAAAGAAAACAGGGGATAAATACATGCCAAAGAAAACGACAGCCTGCAAGACTGAAAAAGATTCCGAATCCCGGGCCAAGAAATCATGCGGCGCCTCCGGCGCACAGAAGAAAAAGGCCGCTGCATCTTCAAAAAAGAAACCGGCACAGGCAAAAAAGACCACAGCAATGTCGCGCAGGGAAAAGATAATACAGAAAATCAAACACGACCTGCTGGCGCAAAGGGACTCCCTGTTGCGGGAGGCTGAAGAGACACTCAGCACCCTTCCGTCAGAGCTCAACTTTCCGGACATGGGCGATCAGGCCACGGCAGAGACCGACAGGAACTTCATGCTGCGGCTCAGGGACAGGGAACGCATGCTCCTGAAGAAGATCGAAGAGGCGATTGAACGTATTGACACGCACAATTACGGCATATGTGAGGAATGCGGCAATGAAATCGGCATCAAGCGGCTCGAAGCAAGGCCTGTTACAACTTATTGCATAGACTGCAAGACCCGCCAGGAGGAAGAAGAGCGAATCGCCGAAGGCGGGGGAATATAGACAGCACCCGCCTGCCAGGATATAACCTCAGAGTTGAATCAATTTCAAACATCAACCTCATCCGCCACCGTAGCTCAATCCGGCAGAGCAGGGCATTCGTAATGCCCAGGTTAGGGGTTCAACTCCCCTCGGTGGCTTTTCCCTTCAGCCTTCAAGTTCCCTGATCGCCTTTTCCATATCCTCGGGCATGGGCGCGGACAACTCCAGGACATCCCCTGTTACAGGATGCGTAAACCGCAGGAAACAGGCATGAAGCATCTGGCGGCTGAAATTTATGGTCTTCTGCCCCGCCTTCATGCAGGTCTTCCTTCCATATGTCCTGTCCCCCAGCACAGGGTGTCCGATGGAGGTGAAGTGTACCCTTATCTGGTGGGTCCTGCCTGTAATGATCCTTACCCTTGCCAGTGTCGCGGATTTCAGCCTTTTAACGACTTCAAACCGCGTGATCGCCTCCTTGCCGTTTTTAGCCTTTGTCGACATCCTCTTCCTGTCCGAGGCGGACCTGCCTATTGCAGCGACGATCTCTCCGCGCTCTTTCTTGAGCCTGCCGAAGATGAGGGCCAGATAATGCTTCTCTACTTCCCTTGCCCTGAATTGCCTGTTGAGGCCGGTATAGGCTGCATCATTTTTTGCAACAACTATCAATCCCGAGGTATCCTTGTCAAGGCGGTGGACCACACCGGGCCTTAAGGGCGCGCCTGTGGAGGCGAGCCTTCCGCATCTTGCAATCAGTGCATTCATGAGCGTCCCGCTCCTGTGGCCTGCAGCGGGGTATATGACCATGCCCGGCGCCTTATTGACCGCAATGATATGCTCATCTTCCCATATGACGTCAAGGGGTATATCCTCCGGTATGAGCACTGCCTCGGGTTCATCCGGAATGGTCATTTCTATCCTGTCGCCTTCCCTTACCCTGCAGCCGGGCTTACAGGCATGGGAATTAACGGTGACCAGCCCCTGCCTGACAAGCTTCTGGACATAGGAACGGGTGAGGCCTGTTTCAGAGGCGATGAATACATCAAGTCTTTCAGCCTCGGCCTCGGCAAGACGCACGGTATAACCTGCCTTTTGCATAAGATATATTACCTTAAATGTTGCATAAACGGGCAGAGGAGTCTGCCGGAAAAACCTTTATAAAGCGATAGGATATTGGAAATATATTTTTGTTGCAGGAAGTAACGGAAAGTGAAATTCAAAAGGACGTCAATATGCTGTGCAGAGTATTTCCTGAAGGTATCGCAGATAAAGCTTTCCCGGCAGACTCCTCTGCCCCGCCGGCAGTATTTTTATGTCACTGTAAGGTTTACTTGTATAACCGGATATAAAACAATGCTGGGAGTGTGGGATTCAGATAACCGAACCTTGAACCCTGAACCGAAGAAGTATAGTATATTAAAAAATGCCCGATAACAATACACCGCCGGAAAGACATCTTCACTTCATCCTCGTCACGCTCCTGACTCTCTGTGTGTTCTTCCTGCTGTTTGTGTTTCGTTCCGTCGACGACAACAGGCTCACAAGCTGGCAGTGGGCATTTGCACATGTCAACCCCGCATGGTTCATTCCCCTTATATTGACCGGGATACTTATCGTGTACGCCCTGCTCCGGTTTCCATTTGCAGGGCGGAATCCGGCCCTGTTTCTCTTTGTTTCTTCATTTGCGGCAAGCGCGGTCTTCTGGAGGTCGCCGGAGACCATCGTGGATGTATCGAGATATTTCACGCAGGCGAAACACCTTGAGATATACGGAGTCGGGTATTTCCTCTCTGAGTGGGGCAGGACGATCAATGCATGGACAGACCTGCCGCTCGTCCCTTTTTTATACGGCGTGATCTTCAGGGTCTTCGGAGAGGCCAGAGTGTACATCCAGATTTTCACCGGGTTGCTGTTTGCAGGCACAACCGTAGTGACATATTTAACCGGGCAGAGACTGTGGGATAAACACACCGGTTTTTTTGCGGGACTGATGCTCCTGGGTATCCCGTATATCTTTTCCCAGACACCACTCATGCTCGTTGATGTGCCGACGATGTTTTTCCTGTCACTGTCGGTCTATGCGTTTATAAGGGCCCTGGATACAGGCGGGCTGTGGATTGCCGCATCTTCGGCGGCCGTATCCTGCGCCGTGTTTTCAAAGTATTCAACATGGATGATGCTGTCGGTCCTGGCAGTGGTGTTCTTTGTATGCCTGAGGCGCAGGACAGGAGAGGCGGCACGGGATTGCATTGTCCGCGCGGTTGTTGCGGTGCTGCTTGCCGCAGTGCTTGCCGGGATTCCGGCCCTGCTTAAATTCGATGTTATCCGTGACCAGATCAGGTTCCTCAGGGAATACCAGATGCCCGGCCTGAAGAGATGGGGCGAGAGCTTTGCCTCCACCTTCCTGTTTCAGGTGCATCCGTTTATCACGGCCGCCGGCCTGTACTCCGTATATGCGGCTCTCAAAAAGAGAGACGGGGCGTTTCTTGTTGCAGGCTGGCTGGTTTTCCTCGTTGTACTGCTTCAGATCAGGAGGTCGCGTTACGTGCTGGTGGTATTCCCCATGCTCACGCTCATGGCCTCCTTCGGTCTGCAGGCGATCAGGGACATGGAGCTGAGAAAATATATCGTCTCATGTATTGTGGCATCTTCGCTTGTTACGGCGGTTTTTGCATACCTGCCGCTCCTGCAGGAAATGGCCCCCGTCAACCTGAAAAATGCCGGGAGGTTCCTGAATTCCACGGATGTTGAAGGGGCGGTTGTATTCACCATCCCCTCCGAAGGGGCCGCAGTCAACCAGGCGGTCTCTGTCCCGGTGCTCGACCTCTTTACTGATAAAAAGATTTATTACGATTATGATCCGGCCCTTTCCCCGCCTCCTGAAAAAGTAGAAACATCACCTCTGAGGTTTACATGGGAGTACAGGAATCCGCGGTATTATTACACCGGCAATGATTCATCCGGAAGGAACGCGGCTGTTGCGGTAATCTCAAACGGTATCCCGCGCTCCCTGCCGGGTTATGTGGAGAGACGGATAAAAGGCCGTAGAAAGGCGGGGGTCTTCAGCGTCTCAACGGGCCTGTTCAGCTACAGGCCCGTTGTAACAGTATACCTGCCCGGAGAGTGAGCTTCTTTTACTAATGACATGACTTGCAGGATGATGAGGTGCACGAACTGCATCCGGAACCGGAGGAGGTAACAGGCTTCTCCACCCCGCTCATCCCGAAAAGGGAGAACTGCTTTGTGAGATTCCCCGAACCGCACTTCGGGCATGAAACATCGGGGTTTGAGCCGGAGACGAGTTTTTCAAACTCCTCTGCGCAGTCATTGCATTGATATTCATAAATAGGCATAACAGTAATAATATAAAAAAGTGAAAAAACAAAAATCAAAACCCCGGGCGCGGTTTTATTTTGGGACGTTCTCCCAGTCCTTCAGAAACTTCTCTATCCCGATGTCCGTAAGGGGATGCTTTGAGAGCTGTTCAATAACCTTAAAGGGAATCGTGGCCACGTGGGCGCCCATCATCGCGGCATCCACCACATGAAGGGGATTGCGTATGCTTGCAACGATCACCTCTGTCTCAAAGCCGTAGTTCTCATAGATGTCCAGGATCTGGCTCACTAGGTCCATGCCGCAGTGGGATATGTCATCAAGCCTGCCCACGAACGGACTCACGAAAGTGGCGCCTGCCTTGGCTGCCAGCAATGCCTGGTTCGGCGAAAAGATAAGGGTGACGTTTGTCTTTATCCCGAGCCCGGAAAGCTTTTTTACGGCCTTTAAGCCGTCTTTTGTCATGGGGATTTTCACCACGATATTCTTGTGTATCTTCGCCAGTTTCTTCGCCTCCCTGATCATGCCCTGGGCATCGAGGCTGACTGCTTCAGCGCTCACCGGCCCGTCCACTATCGAGCATATCTCCTTGAAAAGCTTTAACGGATTTTTCTTTTCTTTGGCTATAAGTGAGGGATTGGTGGTGACACCGTCAATAACCCCCAGGTCCCATGCCTCCCTGATCTCATCCGTATTTGCCGTATCAATAAAAAATTTCATGAAGCCCTCCT
>JAADFS010000039.1 GCA_013152795.1 Deferribacteres bacterium | reverse complement strand
GGCAGAATGACTACCTCGGCACCGAGCATCTCCTCCTTGGACTGCTGAGAGAAGAAGACAGCCTCCCGATGATAATTATCAAGAAGATGGGACTCTCAGCAGAAGAGCTTCGTATGGAGGTTGAAAGGAATCTTCCCTCCGGTTCGAATATCCTGACATTCGGGGATATCCCCTTTACTCCGAGGGCCAAAAAGGTGCTTGAACTCGCCGTGGAAGAGGCAAGGCTGCTTGGCCACAGCTATATCGGAAGTGAACACCTGCTGATCGGATTAATCAGGGAAGACGCCGGAATAGCAGGCAAGATTCTCAGGAGCCTTGGCGCAAACCTCCTCGGCGTACGCCAGCTTGCCATAAATCTTTCCATGCGCAAACTGCAATCCGGTGTGAAGGACAAAAAAACGCTCACCCCTGCCCTTGATGAGTTCGGCAGGGATATCACGCAACTTGCGAGGGAAGGCAAGCTTGACCCCGTAATAGGACGGGAGGACGAGATAGAAAGAGTGCTTCAGATCCTGAGCAGGAGGGTCAAGAACAACCCCGTAATCATAGGCGAATCCGGCGTGGGCAAGACCGCTATAGTGGAAGGGCTTGCCCAGAGGATAGTGGCTGAAGAGATACCCGAAAACCTCCTGGACAAGAGGCTTGTGAGCCTGGACCTCGGCGCCCTTATAGCGGGCACGAAGTACAGGGGACAGTTCGAAGAAAGGCTCAAGCTCGTAATGAAAGAGATTGTCAACTCCAACAGGGTCATACTCTTTATTGACGAACTGCATACACTGGTGGGCGCGGGTGCCGCCGAAGGCTCAATCGATGCATCCAACATGCTTAAGCCCGCCCTTTCAAGGGGCGAGATACAGTGCATAGGTGCCACCACACCGGATGAATACAGGAAGTATATTGAAAAAGACGGTGCATTTGAAAGACGGTTTCAGCCTATTTACCTCCAGCCCCCCAGCGTGGAGGAGAGCATACGCATACTGAAAGGCCTGAAGACGAGGTATGAAGTTCATCACAAGGTGAAGGTCAGTCCAGAGGCAGTCAGGGCGTGCGTGAATCTTTCCGACAGATATATCACCGACAGGTTTCTCCCTGACAAGGCCATTGACGTGATGGACGAAACCGGAGCGAGAATCAAACTCAAGAGATATACGATGCCTCCCGAGCTTCGCGAGCTTGAGAAAGAGCTCAAGAGGCTTAACAAGGAGAAAAATCTCTATGTGAAACTCCATGACTTTGAAAAGGGTGCTGCCGTAAAGAATGAGGAAGACAGGATAAGAAGACTGTATGAGAATCTGAACAAGAAATGGCGCGAAAACCAGCAGAAGGACATTCCTCTCATACAGGAGGATGACGTATCCTTTACCGTGTCCAAGATTACGGGCATCCCCCTCTCCAAGCTTGAGGAAAAAGAATCGGAGAAGCTCCTTCGCATGGAAGAGGAAATACACAAGAGGATCGTGGCCCAGGACGAGGCTGTCAAGGCCATTGCAAAGGCGATCAGGAGGTCGCGGGCCGGTCTGAAGGCGAGAAAGCGGCCTATCGGTTCGTTCTTCTTCCTCGGCCCCACCGGTGTGGGCAAGACCGAGCTTGCAAAGGCGCTGACCGAGTTTCTGTTTAATGACGACAATGCGCTGATAAAAATAGACATGTCGGAATATATGGAGAGATTCAATGTTTCCAGGCTGACCGGCGCGCCTCCGGGATATGTCGGCTATGAAGAAGGCGGCCAGTTAACCGAGATGGTCAGAAGAAGGCCGTACTCGGTCGTGCTCTTCGATGAGATCGAAAAGGCCCATCCCGATGTGTTTAATGTCCTGCTGCACGTGCTTGACGAAGGTGTCATCACTGACAATTTAGGCCGGAAGGTTGATTTTAAGAACACCGTAATCATAATGACATCAAACATCGGCACCAAATACATTGACAATGCAACGCCTCTGGGCTTTCAGCAGGCGACGGCACAGAACACTTACAGAAAGATCAAGGACTCCGTGCTCAATGAGCTCAAAAAGACTTTCAACCCTGAATTTTTAAACAGGATAGATGAGATAGTGGTCTTTCACCAGCTTGAGAAAAAGCACCTTGTCGAGATTGTCAACCTGCTTATCGATGAACTGAACAAGGAACTCCTTGATCAGGACCTTGCAATTGAAGTAAGCGACGAGGTGACGGACTGGCTGATCGAAAAGAATTACCAGCCCTCATACGGCGCAAGGCCCATGAGAAGGGCGATTCAGAAATATATAGAAGACCCTCTCTCCGAGGAAATACTCAGGGGCAGGTTCAAGGATGTAAAAAAGGTCAGGGTTATCCTTGAGAACGGCTCGCCGGTGTTTATTGAAAGTGAAGTGGAGGCATTCGTTTCATAGCTCTCCACTCTTCCCTCCTTCATGATCCGCTGAAACCTCAATCAGGAAAATTGACTTATCTTACAAAGTGTTATATATTCTTATGTTCTGCATCCATATAATCAGCAGGATTTTTTACCTTAACCTTAATGTTGCATAAACAGGCAGGAGAGCCTGTGGGGAAAGAAAGTTCTGAGTTAAAAGTTCTGAGTTCTGAGTTCAGGGTGCAGAATAAAGACCTGTTCCCCCTCCCCCTTGACGGGGGAGGGACGGGGTGGGGGTGAAAGGTATCGCAGATAAAGCTTTTCCGGCAGGCTCTCCTGCCCGTTAGCGGTATTCTTATGCCGCTGTAAGGTTATTATAGAAAACTATCATGCAGCCACAGTCAATGACAGGTTACGGGAGGGGCGAGGCCGGCGGTTTCCGCGTGGAAATCCGCTCCTCAAATCATAAGAATATTGATATTCACATCAATGTGCCGTACTATCTTTTTTCTTTTGACCCGGAGATCAGGAAGAGGGTGAAGCGGAAATTCAGCCGGGGGCGCATAGAGATATACGTGCACAGGCAGGATACCGAGAACGTAAAACTGAAGGTGAACAAATCCCTTGCCAGGGAATATTATAATGCGCTTGTATCCCTGAAGGACGAGCTTTCGATCGCCGATGATGTTGGCATTGATATTATCGCCTCACAGAGGGACATATTTGTGCTGGATGAGCCCGAGATAAATGCCGGCGAGTTTTATGACGCCCTTGAGATTGCGCTGGAGGAATTACAGAAGAGCCGTATCGAGGAAGGCAGAAATCTTGTGGATGATATTGCAGGGAGAATAGGCATGTTGAGGACGTATATAAACCGCATTGAGGACAAGAGGGAGGACTTTGCAGCCTCTGCCCGGCAGAGACTCCATGACAGGATAAAAGAACTGTTGGGGGATGTGCCGGTGGATGAATCGCGGATAATTCAGGAGACCGCCATACTCGTTGAAAAATCCGACATCACCGAGGAGATAGTAAGGATAAAGAGCCATCTGAACCAGTTCGAGGAGGTTTTGAAATCAGGCAATATCATCGGCAAGAAGATGGATTTCTTCATACAGGAACTGCGCCGTGAGGTCAATACAACAGGCTCCAAGTCGCAGGATGTGGAGATATCGACCAATGTGGTGGAGATGAAACACGAGCTTGAAAAGATAAAAGAACAGATACAGAACCTGCAGTAGGACGGGGTGAACTGTTATAACTGAAAGAATCGCAGATAAGGCTTTTCCGGCAGGCTCCTCTGCCCCGCCGGCGGTATTTTATGCTACTGTAAGGGTTAATGTTAACGATAATGTAAAATTCATGGAGGCATAAATGAAAAAATCCGATAAGGGATTGAGGCTTATTAATATCGGTTTCGGCAATATTGTATCCGCCTCGAGGGTTATAGCCGTTGTGGCACCCGGTTCCTCTCCTATAAAAAGGATGCGGGAAGAGGCCAGCGAGAGGGGAAAGCTCATAGATGCAACACAGGGCCGTAAAACGCGCGCGATTATAGTAACCGACAGTGACCATGTAATACTCTCGGCCCTTCAGGTTGAGACCATTACGCAGAGATTCCTGTCAGAGAAGTAGAAGATGCAAAGATGCAGGAGCAGCAGAATCAAGCCCTTTCTCAACAGGGGAACGCTCTTTGTGGTATCCGCCCCATCGGGCGCGGGCAAGACCACGCTCTGCCGGGAGCTGCTCAGGAGAATTCCCGGGCTCAGGCTATCCGTGTCTTATACGACGCGTGCGCCGAGGGAGGGTGAAATCAATGATGTGCATTATACATTTGTAAGTGAAAAAAAATTCAGGGGTATGATAGAGAAGGGGGAGTTTGCCGAATGGGCCGTGGTCCACGGCAACCTGTACGGCACATCCAGCAAGAGGCTGAAAAAATTAATCAAGGATGGTTATGATATAATACTCGACATAGATGTCCACGGTGCAAGGCAGTTGAAAAGCACGTGGGACAACGCAGTTTATATCTTTGTGCTTCCACCTTCGATGCAGATTCTCAGGAAAAGGCTTACCGGAAGAAAGACGGAGTCCGCGGAGAGGATAAAGGAGAGGCTCGACAATGCACGGGCTGAGATAGCGGGCTACAGGGATTATGATTATATTATCATCAATGATAAGCTCGAGAAGGCATATGACGAACTTGAAAGCATAGTGATATCTTCAAAGATCAGAACAGCGAACATCAATCCCAAATGGATAGCAGGTTTTGTAAAATAAACCTTAGAAAGGAGGTTTTTTATGGATATAATCTCACTGCCTATAGAGTGTAACAACGAGAAGATCGACGGCATTTACCGGCTCGTGGTCGCATCGGTGCTGAGGGCAAAGGACCTCTCCAAGGGAGCACTGCCCAGGATTGCCTCGAGGGCCAAGAAGATAACCACGCTCGCCATTGAAGAGGTCGCTACCGGGGCCGTGAATGTGCTTACCGGTGAAGAGGCGGTCAGGGCCAATGAGGAAGCGAAGAAACTCACCCACAAACGCATGATGGATGAGGCGCAGCAGAAGGAGACAATGCCCGAGGACGTGTCCGAACTCGAGAAGGACCTCAAGGTTTATCTCAGTGAAAAAGACGAGATGAATAATACGAAATCCATCGAGGATATCTTCGGGGACAGTTGACGAGGTGCTGCTTGACAAGCGCAATATCCTTCTCGGCGTCAGCGGGAGCATAGCGGCCTGCAAGTCCGTGGACATCGCCCGCCGACTCGCCGATGAAGGAGCCGATGTCAGCGTGGTGATGACCGGTGCCGCGCAGAGGTTCATTACACCGTATCTGCTTGAGGCCGTAACCGGTAATCCCGTGCATACGGACATATTCAGCGACCCCTTTGTGCATATCAACCTCCCGAAGTCTTCGCAGCTTTTTATTATCGCCCCTGCAACGGCAAACACGATAAACAAGCTTTCCGCAGGAATTGCGGATAACCTGCTCTGCAACATGTGGCTTGCCTATGAGGGGCCTGTCCTTATTGCACCTGCAATGAATTACAGGATGTACCGCAGCGGCATAGTCAAAAAAAACATCAGGGAACTGCGGAAGTCCGGGGTGCAGTTTGTCGGGCCGGCTACGGGCAGCCTTGCATGCGGCGAAGAAGGCACGGGCAGGATGGCGGATGTGCCGGATATTGTGGAGGCAGCCGTATCGGCCCTGACACCTAAGGACCTGGCCGGCCACCATATTATGGTTACGGCAGGGCCGACGATAGAGCCCATAGACCCGGTAAGGTTTATTTCAAACCGCTCTTCCGGCAAGATGGGATATGCCGTTGCACTTGCCGCGAAGAGACGCGGGGCCGATGTCACGCTGATCAGCGGCCCGACATCCCTGAGGGCGCCTGAAGGGGTTACCCTTGTCCGTGTGGAAAAGGCCTCCGAGATGGAGGCCGCTGTGTTGGATCATCTTCCTAAGGCCACCTGTGTTATCATGGCGGCGGCCGTATCGGATTTTTCCCCCTCTTCGATAGCGAGGGTGAAGCTCAGGAAAAGGGATGTGATGTCATTAAACCTGAAGAAAAACACCGATATACTCAAAAAGATCGGCAGCAGGAAAGGCAGGCGCATTCTCATAGGTTTTGCGGCGGAGAGCGGCATGGATGTCAGGAGCGCGGGGGAGAAGCTGAAGGAGAAGAATCTCGATATGATCGTCCTTAATGACATATCGCGAAAGGACGCCGGCTTTGATGCCGACACCAATATCGTGACACTGATCGACAGAAAGGGTGATATCACTGAGTATCCCCTGATGAAAAAGATCGAAGTCGCCGGGATTATCCTGGACAGGATGCTGCAGTATCATGCCGCCGCAGGAGGCCGTTAGCGGCCGGTTTACTCGAAATCCGCATATATTTCACCGAAGTTTATACCCGCAATGTTTTTTTTCCGCCTGTACCTGTTTTTTACCAGCCACTTGGCATCAACAAGCTCCGGTGCGTTTATGCCGTTTCGCAGTGTCAGAAAGGCCTCTGTAAATGCCGCAAGGTGGTCGGCCGCCTCAACGATCTCACCGTCTCTGGGGTTGAACCTGTCTTCATTGAAACGGCTGTTTATCTCGTCCGATTTTTTCCTGCGCTTCTTGCCGTTGATCATAACGATGCTTGCAAATTCATTCTCGGTGAACATCTTCATGTCGGCATGCCACTCTTTCGGGATCAGGTTGTAGACCTCTTTCTTCATCTGCTGTTTCTCGTAAACCTTTATCATCTTTTCAAATTCCCGGATGGATTTCTTGACCGGGGAGATTATGTCCCTCGTGAGAACCTCGGGCAGGTCATGAAAAAGGCCGGTGTAGAAATTGTTGATACACCTGCTCCTGCATGCGCGGATTTCAAGTGAGAAAAGATAACATAATATCGCGACAATCAGCATGTGCCCGAGGACCGACGTGCGGGGCACCATGTGCAGGTGGCTCCACCTGACCTGGAACCTCAGTTGGCCGCAGAGCGAGACGAAATTCTGAAGCCTCGCATGCTGCAGCAGTTCCCGCAATCCCCTCAGGTCGAGATACTCTTCCTGCCTCCTCTCCAGGTCTTTCCCTATTTCGGCAATCTCGTAACCCCTGGGATTTGCATGCTCAATGATGTTGAACTCCCATTTAGTCGCATAAAAGTGCGCGGCCCCCAGTATACGTTTGTTCACGTTCTCCCGCGTATCCGAGAAATAATCCCTGAACCTCCTGCTGAAATCCTTTCCGAGCGGTGAGAGTACGGGCTCCAGTTGCTGGTAAACCCATTCATTCAGTTTCTTGTAGCGTGAGGCGTCTTCCCTGATTTTATAGAATATCTGCGGCTTCAGGTCCGTGATGACAAGACGCTGCAGGAATTCAAAGATGCCTCCCTCGATAATATCGATCCAGTTGAACTCCTTGTTGTCTTTCTCGAACTTGCCCAGGATATATGCGATTATCATTTTATGGGACTGCTTGTCCAACTCCCTCAGGTCCACCGGGCGTATCTTGTCGTTCCACCTCTGCATGTTGGCGGCATCGAATATTCTTAGAAGGAAAGATTTTCTCAACATAACCTTCTGACTCTGATTATGGATGTTCCTTAAGTATCCGTCTGATTTCCGCGATGTCTTTTTCGAGCTGCGCGGCGAGGTCCTCGACCTTTGAGAATTTTATTTCATCCCTGATTCTCCTGATAAACTCGACCCTCAGCGTCTTTCCGAGGAGTGTGCCTTCAAAGTCCAGGATGTGTGTTTCAAAACTGAACTTCTTGTCTTTGAACGTGGGATTGCAGCCTATATTCGTGGCCCCCCCGTAGACCTTTCTGCCTACTTTTACTTTGACGGCGTATACACCGTCTTTCGGGAGCAGCTCGTTTGCAGTGGAGAGATTGGCCGTGGGGGTGTTAAGGAGACTCTTTCCCCTCTTCGCCCCTTCGATGACCACGCCTTCCACAGAGTACGGCCTGCCCAGGAATTTCGCCGCCTCCTCAACCCTGCCCTTTGCAATCAGGGTTCTGATCCTTGAACTGCTGACCACTGTATTGTCTATCCTGATCTCATCCACAACCGTGACGGAGAATCCGTATTCTTTGCCCAGCGCCTTCAGCAGTTCCGGAGAGCCTTTTCTGCCTTTCCCGAACATGTAGTTGGAGCCGATGAGTATCTCCTTCACCTCGAGCATCCTGCAGAGGATGTTTCTTATGAAATCCTCCGCGGTTATTGAGGCGAACTCCTTCGTGAAGTTTATGCAGATGATAACGTCGATGCCGCAGTTTTTTATCAGCCGGATTTTTTCTTTGTATGGTGTAAGGAGCTTCGGGGCCCTTTCAGGCGCGATGACCCTCAGGGGATGCGGCACGAAGGTGAAAACGATCGACGTGCCGTTGTTTTTTTTAGCCCTTTCTATAAGCATGCGGAAGAGCGCCTGGTGGCCGAGATGTACCCCGTCGAAATTGCCGATCGTCAGGACAGGATACGGTAATTTCTGTTTTACATTTTCTATTCCGTCGATTACCTTCATGTCCGGTAGTATCCTTTCTTCATCCTGCAGTCAGATTACCACGGCCGTTCCGCTGCTCTGAGTGATACGCCGTCAGCCTTGACAATTCCACTTTCTCCTAATAAAATCTTTAAAAGACTTGTAAGATATTGAGAATTAACTAATAATGATATT
>JAADFS010000038.1 GCA_013152795.1 Deferribacteres bacterium | reverse complement strand
TTAATGCAACTGTAAGATTCTAAGATTCAGAGATTATTTGCCGGAGAAAGCCTTAATGAAATTGATACATTTTTACCGCACGCCCGCCCTGTCCGGGCCGGAGAAAGACGAGCTTTTGTCCGCTGTCCGGGAGAGGGTCTGGCGCGGAACAGCGGATATAACGACCGAATACTGCTTCAATGTGGAGACCTCTGGCACATTGACTCCCGGGGAGATGCAGACCCTGAGATGGCTGCTGTCAGAGACATTCGAACCCGGAAATTTCTCTGATAAGAGTTTTTTAACCCGCAACCCGCAACCCCGAACTCAGAACTCAGGTGAAGCCCCCGCTTTAATACTGGAAGTCGGGCCCCGCATGAACTTTACAACGGCCTGGTCTACCAACGCGGTCTCGATCTGCCGCGCATGCGGTATCGGGAAGGTCACACGGATGGAACGTTCCCGCAGGTATAAATTCGTATTCGACAGTGACGCCGTATCAAGCAGGGAGGACCTGGAGAGGTTCCGCTCCTCTCTCGTTAATGATCATTCATCACTGCTTTTCGACCGCATGACAGAGTGCCCGTATCCGGAGACTCTCACGACCTTTGAGACAGGCGCAATGCCTGAACCCGTGTTTGAGGTACCCCTCATGGAAGAGGGAAAATCAGCCCTTGAAAGGATCAACAGGGAGATGGGGCTCGGGCTGGATGAGTGGGATATCGGGTATTACTATGATCTGTTTGTAAACGACATAGGCAGGAATCCGACAAATGTGGAATGCTTTGACCTGAGCCAGTCCAACAGCGAGCACTCGAGGCACTGGTTTTTCAAGGGCAGGCTTGTTATCGACGGCAGGGAAGCGCCGCAGAGCCTCATCGAGATAATCCAGCAACCCCTCAGGGCCAATCCAGCCAACAGCGTCATAGCCTTTAAGGACAACTCAAGCTCGATCAGGGGGTATGAGATACAGACGATAGTGCCTGAGAATCCCGGACGGCCTTCGCGTTTCAGAAAGGCACGCCTTAAATATGATCCCATCTTCACCGCCGAGACACACAACTTCCCCAGCGGTGTCGCCCCTTTCCCCGGCGCCGAGACCGGCACGGGAGGAAGGATAAGGGACATTCAGGCCACGGGCAGGGGCGGACTGGTTATTGCGGGCACGGCCGCCTATTGCGTGGGCAATCTCCTGATACCCGGATACGACCTGCCGTGGGAAGATAAATCCTTTAATTATCCCGCCAACCTGGCCTCTCCGCTTGAGATCGAGATACAGGCAAGCAACGGCGCATCGGATTACGGGAACAAGTTCGGCGAACCCGTCATCCAGGGCTATACCCGTTCATTCGGGATGAGACTGCCTGACGGCGAGCGCTGGGAGTGGATCAAGCCTATTATGTTTACGGGCGGCATAGGACAGATGGATGCCCGCCATATTGAAAAAGGCACCCCTGAAGAGGGGATGATGGTCGTCAAGGTCGGAGGCCCGGCGTACAGGATAGGCATCGGCGGCGGGGCCGCTTCCAGCATGATACAGGGTGAAAATATCGCCGAGCTGGATTTCAACGCGGTCCAGCGCGGGGATGCGGAGATGGAGCAGAAGATGAACAGGGTCCTTCGAGCGTGCATAGAGATGGGGGATGCAAACCCTGTTGTCAGCATACACGACCAGGGCGCAGGTGGCAACTGCAATGTGGTCAAGGAGATTATTTATCCGGCGGGGGCAAGGATTGAGGTGAGAAAGATTCAGGTCGGCGACGACACCCTTTCCGTGCTGGAGATATGGGGTGCCGAATACCAGGAGCAGAACGCCCTGCTTCTGAGGCCGGAGCATATTGATATATTTCATGAGTTATGTTTACGGGAAAAAGTTCCTTATTCCGTGATCGGCCGGATTACGGGCGACGGGTATGTTGTTCTCTATGATGAGACCGACGGCAGCACGCCGGTCAACCTGGACCTCGGGAAAATCCTCGGGGAGATGCCCCGGAAGACATTCCATCTGGATCGCGTGCCCATGAAGACACGGCCGCTTTCATTGCCTGAAGGCCTTAGCGTGAGGGATGCGCTTGAGAGGGTGCTGCGGCTGCTCTCCGTCGGGTCAAAGAGATTCCTTACCAACAAGGTTGACCGGAGTGTCACGGGCCTGATAGCGCGGCAGCAGTGCGCCGGCCCCTTGCAGCTTACTGTTTCCGATGTGGCTGTGACGGCGCAGAGCCATTTCGGCCTGACGGGCGCTGCAATATCAATCGGCGAGCAGCCGTTAAAGACACTGCTGAATCCAGCGGCCATGGCGCGCCTGTGCGTGGGCGAGGCACTGACAAACATTGTCTGGGCAAAGATCAGCGCCCTGGAGGATATCAAGTGCTCCGGCAACTGGATGTGGGCGGCAAAGCTGCCGGGTGAAGGCGCAAAACTGTATGATGCGGCGGTTGCGCTCAGGGATATTTTAATCAGTCTCGGCATAGCCGTTGACGGCGGCAAGGACAGCCTCTCGATGGCCGCGCAGGTCAGGGATTCTTCAGGCAATACCGTGACGGTTAAATCCCCCGGCACGCTGGTCATTTCCGCTTATGCCACATGCCCTGATATTACAAGGGTGATCACCCCGGATATCAAGCGCCCGGGCCTGAGCAGGCTCATGTATATTGACCTGGGCAGGGGGAAAAACCGGCTGGGCGGAAGCGCGCACAGGTCTACGGCCAGACGGGTGATGAATCCCCGGATGTGGATGACCCTGACCTGCTGAAACGCGCATTTAATGCCGTGCAGGAGCTGATCGCGCGTGACCTCATCCTCGCGGGCCATGACAGGAGCGACGGGGGCCTTATTACAACGCTCCTTGAGATGGCATTCGCCGGCAACTGCGGAATAGATGTGAGTATTTCATCCGCAGGGGCAATTCATGAATTGCCCCTGCTGTTTGCAGAGGAGCTTGGTTTTGCCATAGAGTATCTTCCCGAGAATGAGAAAGAAATTATCTCTGTTTTTGAATCATTTTCCGTTCCTTATGAAATCATCGGTAAAACCGTACGCGAGAAAACCATACAAATAAAATTAAAACCCGCAACCCGCAACCCGCAACCCGCAACCCTTTTAACCGAAGACATGAGGGTCCTGAGGAGCATATGGGAAGAGACGGCTTATCAGCTCGAGAGACTCCAGGCCAATCCCGAATGTGCGGAGCAGGAAAGGGATGCCTGCTTTAACAGGCCCGGGCCTGATTTCAAATTAAGCTTTGATCCAGAGGATACACCAGATGTGTTGCTTGAAAGTGATGCCAGGCCGAAGGTCGCCGTTATCCGTGAAGAGGGCAGCAACAGCGATAGGGAAATGGCCTCGGCCTTTTTCCAGGCGGGATTCGACCCGTGGGATATAACCATGACGGATTTTCTTGAGGGGAGAGCCGGTCTTTCGGATTTCAGGGGCCTGGTATTTGTCGGCGGATTCAGTTTTGCAGATGTCCTTGATTCGGCAAAGGGCTGGGCAGGGGTCATAAGATTCAATAACAGGATATGGGATGAGTTCCAGGAGTTCTATGAGAGGGAGGATACATTCAGCCTCGGTGTATGCAACGGCTGCCAGCTTATGGCACTGCTCGGATGGGTGCCGTGGCAGGGTCTGGAGGATACGGCCCAGCCCAGGTTTATCCGCAATATCTCGGGGAGATTCGAGTCGCGCTTTTCAACGGTCGGAATCCTGCCCGGCCCTTCAATTATGCTGAAAGGCATGGAGGGCTCCGTCCTGGGCATATGGGTCGCCCACGGCGAGGGCAGGGCGTATTTCCCGGATAAGGGGGTGCTTGAAAAAGTGGAGAGGGACGGCCTCGCCCAGATACGCTATGTGGATGACAATGGCGGGGTGACCATGAAGTACCCGTTTAATCCGAACGGTTCCGTTGCCGGGATCGCCGGCCTGTGCTCCCCGGACGGCAGGCACCTTGCCGTCATGCCGCATCCTGAACGTACCTTTCTGAAATGGCAGTGGCCGTGGATGCCCGAGGACTGGAAAAAGGACCTCAGGGCCTCACCCTGGCTCAGGATGTTCCAGAACGCCCGTAAGTGGTGCGGATAAATAAATCATTGCCCTGAAATGTTATACTAAGACCGAAGATGTCCATGGATAACTCATCGGAAATACCATATACAGCGCTGTCTTCAGACAAATTTCATGATGAATGCGGGGTGTTCGGCGTCTACGGCCATCCCGAGGCGGCGAACCTTACCTATCTGGGGCTCCATGCTCTTCAGCACAGGGGACAGGAGGGCGCCGGCATATGCTCATCCGACGGCAGGCAGATTCATATTGAGAAGTCCATGGGTCTCGTGGCGGATATCTTTTCCGAGAAGAGGCTGAAGCGGCTGCCCGGTGATATAGCCATAGGCCACAACCGCTATTCCACGGCAGGCGCAAGCTCACTTAAGAACGTCCAGCCCATAGTGGTCAACTTTTCCCTGGGGCCCTTTGCAATAGCCCATAACGGCAACCTTGTAAACGCACTTGAATTAAAGGATGAGCTGGAGTCAAAGGGTGCGATATTCCAGTCGACGTCCGACAGTGAGGTGATAGTCCACCTGATAGCGAATTCACGCGCCGGCGGGCTTTACGAGCGCCTTATCGATACCATGAAGAAGATATCCGGCGCATTCAGCCTGCTGCTGATGAGTGAAAAGGAGCTTATTGCGACACGGGACCCGTACGGCTTCAGGCCCCTGAGCATCGGCAGGTATGACGGCGCGTATGTGGTCGCCTCCGAGACGTGCGCCCTTGACCTCATAGGCGCTGTTTACGAGAGGGATGTCGAGCCCGGCGAGATCGTGATAATGAACAAGTCAGGGATAAGATCCATCAAGACCGTCCCCTCACCGAGACACGCATTCTGTATCTTTGAATTCATATACTTTGCAAGGCCTGACAGCAACATCTTCGGTAATCTCAACGTCGATGCCATAAGAAAAGAACTCGGGCGCCAGCTTGCAAGGGAAAACCCGATTGACGCGGACATAGTCATCCCTGTGCCTGATTCAGGGGTGCCCGCCGCCCTTGGGTATGCGGACGAAAGCGGTATCCCCTTTGATTTCGGGTTAATACGCAACCATTACGTAGGCAGGACATTCATAGAGCCCCGGCAGTCGATAAGGCACTTCGGGGTAAAGATAAAACTCAACCCCGTCCGCCACCTCCTGCAGGGCAAGAGGGTGCTTGTGGTGGACGACTCCATCGTAAGGGGAACGACGAGCAAGAAGATCATCAAGATGATAAGGGAGGGCGGTGGAGCAAAAGAGGTGCACATGAGAATAAGCTCTCCGCCGACCACAGGACCGTGCTTTTACGGCATCGATACTCCAACGAGAAAAGAGCTCATAGCCTCGACCCACAGGCTTGATGAAATAAGGAAATACATCACCTCCGACACCCTTCAGTACCTCAGCCTCGAGGGCCTGCGGAAGGTCGTGCCGAATCCCGACGAATACTGCACCGCATGCTTTGACGACAACTATCCGCTGTTTCTGCCTGAAGATAAGGAAGTGCAGATAGAGATGTTTTAACAGGCGCCCCGCCGATTAATTGATACGGCGCGCCCTCCGGAAGCTTTTCATAATCCTTATATGTAAAGGATTTCTTTTTTTCTGTCTGCAAAGCACCCGGCATCTTCTGTCTCCTTACGCATAATTAAAAAAGGGTGATACGGTTTTGCAAACTGATTACCAGCTTTTCTCGTTTCGTTCATTAATTGAAAAGACAGCGCCTTCGACATTGGTATTGGCCTTGCCTGTGGCAATTGCCCGAAACTGGGTACCATTGTTCAGACTCTCAAGTGTGTATGTGAATTTCATATCAGCGGCTCGTCCGGGTTGAAAGCCGGGCAGCACATCCTCTATACTGGGGGTTCCACCGTATGTCAGTTTTCCGTCAGGATCAGGGGCATACCGCCCGAACTCAGAGCGATACTGTTCCTCAAGGAGCCTCAATGCCTCAAGGTTGGCCTTAGCCTCTGAAAAAGCGGCTTTTCGCTGCTGTCCAAGATATAAAGGAACCGCAATGCCCCCGAGAATGCCGATAATTGCCAGGACAATTAAAAGTTCTATTAATGCATAGCCTTTTTTATTTCTTAACATCATATCCTCCTCCCCCTGAAAAGACAGAAATTGCTGGTGGAGCAAAGTCAATAGTACTGCATGATGGCTGCGGTAGAAGCCGCTATCAAAAACAACATTGTGAATATTCTGATCATTTTCATTTTCCAATGTGAAAAATCTGAAAACCTGCCCGGCTTACTAATCCGGGCAGGTTTTCATGTCGCTGTTTGCAGTTTATTCGCCAGCAGTTAAAAGCGCCGTAAATGTCTCTCCAGCATTATTCTGAGAATCCAATGTGGTAGCGCCTATCTGAATAGTATTTGCACCATCACTAGGAATGAGGGTAAGCTGTCCTTTTGAATCTCCTCCAATCGCTGTGCCTACCGCGGCAAACAGATTGCTTGAAGGAATAAACGGGCTCTTCTGGCCAAGATTGTTGGACTGTTGTACATAGAGATTGGCTATCCCGGTAGCTGATGCAGTATATTGTCCAGCGGCAGTTATGCCATATCTTGCATCACATATATCCTTATCCGGCGTGCCGTTTCCATCTGTGTCCACCTGGGTTTTGCTGGGATGGCTATAGCATTCTTTTGTCGCGGCGTCTTTCTGTACCAGTATAGGTTCCAATGAAGCAAGATCATTAAGCCACGCCTGCAATTCTTTCCTTGCACCGTCGAAGCTCGCCTGCAATGCCCTTACCTTTGCCTTTTCCCTCTGCCCGAGGTATGCCGGAACTGCGATAGCCGCCAGGATGCCGATGATGGCCACGACTATGAGGAGCTCGATCAGGGTGAAACCCTTCTGCTCCCGGATGTTGTTGATTGCTTTGTACATATTTTCCTCCTTTTTATTGTTTTCCGGTCAGTCATCTGACCTTTTCAGAGTGTTTCTTAACTCTCCCCCTTACTTAATTCCCCCATCACCTCCTTTTTTAAAAATCCGTTTGGTTGTCAACCAAATTTACACTTTATGCAAGCAGATTTTATGCCAGCGGATATTGAATGAAAAAATTCTTTATTTATCAAAGGATAGCGCTCACCACTTTCCTGGTTGACAGAAAGTTATATCTATAATTTGTCCTGATTGACATTTTTTGTCAATCAGGGCGGGAAAGCTGTCTTCTTTTCTGACAGGGTATAATAACATTTTATAATAGCATTATATTACAGCAGCACGTATATTGTCATCATGCCGCTGCACCGTATGTTTCGCAGGCAGGCTCTCCTGCATGTTTATGCCGCACGCTAAAGCTTCAACACGCGGAAGCGGCGAGCTTGACCTCGGAGGGCGTATTGATATAATAGATACGGAGAAAAAACCGGATGCTGATAAAAAAAATCCTGATACTGCTTCCCCTGACAATCTTTATTGTTCTTTTACAGTCCCTTTTCTGGGTCCCGACCTACGATGCAGGTCAGGGGGAATCCGCACCGCCTTGAGGAGTTTATTACCGCATCAACAGGGGATGCGAAGATACTGAATCCCATACTGCATGCCGACTCCGCCAGCTCGGAAATAACGAGTCTTGTATTTGACGGCCTGATCGACAGGGATGAGAACCTGCGGTTCCGGGGCCGCCTGGCTGAAAGGTGGGATATATATGAAGAGGCCTACTTTTATATCAATCCCCGCGCACCGGTCAACGGCGGAAAGGTATCAGGCGCAGGGCCTCTCAGGGACCTTATCCTCTCTTACAGGAACACTCCGGGAAAGGCCGCCCCGCCCTTGACAGGCACACTGGACAACATAAGGGACATAGAGATCATCCCCCCGGAGAAGGGACAGACGGATATCCGCATCCCCGGCCCTGATACCGACGGCGACGGTTTCCCGGAGCCCGTTAGTGTCAGGGTGAGGTATAACAGGCCGCCGCGGTTGAAGATAACCCTGAAGAAGGTGGACCAGGACTTTTTCAGCAACCTGGAGTCCATCCTCGGAAAGGGATACTTTGAGACGTTTCCGTCTGCCGATTATATTGAGATACTTACCCAGGGATATGAAGACAGGCTCCAGGATATCGCCCGCAGGGTGGTTCCCCCTGTCGAACACAACCCCGTTATTGTCTTTTACCTGAGAAAGGGAGTTAAATTCCACGACGGCCATGAGTTTGACGCAGGGGATGTGAAGTTCACCTATGAGGCGATCATGAACCCGAAAAATCTCTCTCCCAGAACAGCGGATTATGAGCCTGTCAAGAGGCTGGAGATACTGAATAAATACACTGTAAAAATAGTATACAAGAGATTATACTCACCCGCGTTCGGCACGTGGGGCATGGGTATGCTCCCGGAGCACCTGCTGAATGCAGAGGCCCTGAGAAAAGAGGCTGAATCAAAGGGCATGGACCCCGATAAGTTCACCCTCCGGGACAGTGATTTCAACCGGCACCCCGTGGGTACAGGCCCCTTTGTATTCAGGGAATGGAAATCCGACCAGTATATCGTCCTGGACAGAAATGAAGACTACTGGGAAGGTGCCCCGAATTACAAGAGCTATACATACCGCGTGATCCCCAAGCCGCTTAACCAGGCCTTTGAATTCTACGGCGGGGCGATAGACAACTATGCAGCGCAGCCGCATGAGGTCGCACGCCTGAAGAAGGATCCGAGGTATCAGAGCTTTTCCGGCCTGTCTTTCGGGTATACGTACATCGGCTATAATATGCGCCGGGAATTGTTTAAGGATAAGAGGGTGCGGAGGGCCCTGGGGATGGCGATTGATACGGACAAGATTATCCGCTATGTAATGTATGACCAGGCGGAGAGGATCACCGGGCCTTTTGTGAAACAGACGGATTATTATGATAAGAGTGTAAAGCCGCTGCCTTATGACCCGGAAGGTGCACTGAGGCTTCTAAAGGAGGCCGGATGGAAGAAAAACAGCGAGGGCTGGCTGGAGAAAGACGGGAAGGTGTTTGCATTTACCCTGATCACCAACAGCGGCAATGAGTTGAGAAAGAGCATCCTGACAATTGCACAGGACTCCTGGAAGAAGATCGGGATAGATGTCAAGACGGATCTCGTGGAGTGGACGGTCTTTTTAGGTAAACATGTAAACACCGGCAATTTCGATGCCCTTATCCTGGGCTGGTCCATGGGCATAGACCCTGATCTTTACCAGATATGGCATTCGAGCCAGACCGGCAATAACCAGCTCAATTTTGTGGGGTTTAAAAATAAAGAGGCCGATGACCTGATTATCAAGATCAGGCAGGAGTATGACTACGATAAACAGGTGCAGTACTGTCATCAGCTTCACAGGATCATAGCCGATGAGCAGCCTTACACATTCCTGTATGTGGCGAAGTGGACCGCTGTCCTGGATAAGAAGATCGTTATAATGGAACGCCTGCCCTCGGGTGAAAAGAGGATCAAGAGGATAACCCCTACGAAAACGGGCAATTACATGTTTTACTTCAACAAGTGGATTAAACTGCCGTTTGAACCGGTGTTTGAGGCGGGGTAAATTATGTTTTCATTTACAGTAAGAAGTTTTTTTCAGAAACTGGTTACTCTGTTTTTCATATCGATTATCTCCTTTCTTGTGGTCTATCTGGCGCCGGGCAAGCCGAGCCAGATAGACCCCTTGAACCCCAAGTTCACACCGGAAGACCTGGTCAGGTACAGGAAGGAGTTTAATCTCGATAAACCCCTGCATGTTCAGTATTATCTGTATTACAGAAATCTTTTCAGCGGGCAACTCAAGTCATGGAAAGACAACCAGCCCGTAATGGGTAAGATAAGGGAAAGGGTTAAAAACAGCCTGTGGCTGTTTCTCGTGGGGACACTGATTACATGGTCCCTTTCATTTCCGGTGGGAATCAGCGCCGCCTTAAGGCGGGGGTCTTTTTTCGACCGTTTCTCGACATTTATTGCGTATGTGCTGATTTCCATACCGGGTTTCTTCTTTGCGTATATTCTGATCGAGCTGGTGGTCAGGGCGTTCAACGTTCCCGTCATCGGCATGTATACCTTCGGCATGGCACAGGCGGACACTATTTATCAGGTGATGGACAGGATATGGCACATGGTGCTGCCTTCCATACTGATGGCGCTGGGCGGCATAGCGTTATTGTCCAGATATGTCCGGGCGCAGATGCTTGAGATCATACACGAGGACTACATCCGCACCGCCAGGGCGAAAGGCCTGTCCTCGGATGTGGTCTATTATAAACACGGCTTCAGGAATGCCCTGCTGCCGTTTGTCACCATGTTCGGGCTGATACTGCCTGGACTGATAGGGGGGTCGGTTATCATAGAGTCCATATTCGCCTGGCCCGGTATAGGCCGTATGGCCTTTGATGCTATCCTGGCCCGTGACTATCCCGTAATCCTGACAATAAACTTTATATCCGCGGTGCTGGTGCTGGCAGGTACATTTATTTCGGATTTGCTGTATATGGTGGTGGACCCGAGGATACGCCTTTAACATTAACCTTAATGCTGCATGAATGGATGGAGGAGTTGCGGGTTCAAAGTTCTGAGTTCGGAGTTCTGAGTTAAGGGTGCGGGGTGCAGTTGTCAGGGTGCAGAATGGAATTTTATGTTTTTCCTGCACCCTGCACCCTGACAACTGTACCCTCTGAACGCTGATATTTTTTTGCCACTGTGAGGGTTTAATCTATTGAGTTATGCAGAATAGTCTCAGTACAAAAGAAATGACTCAGGGCCTCGCTGAGGAGGTCTCGCGCTTTACAGAGGCGTGGCGGATATTTAAAAAGAACAGACTGGCTGTGTGGGGGCTGGTAATCTTTGTTGCCTTTTTTATCGTGGCGGTTGCCGGCTGGTTCCTCACCACAGGCGAAAACCCTGTCCTTGACCCCGCGAAGGTGCGGCTGTCCGAGAAGCTGTTGAGGCCGTTGACACCTGTCAATACAGAGATGGTCAAACCCGGCGACAGGCCGCTGTTCGGCATATACCTGCTTGGTACAGACGACCTTGGCAGGGACGTATTCGCGCGGATGATGCAGGGTGCATGGGTCTCTTTAACGGTCGGGTTCGTGGCTGTCGGGATCTCGGTGATGATAGGCATCATCCTCGGCGGCATAGCAGGCTATTACGGCAGGGTCAGGATCAAATTCATGCACGTGCTCTGCCTTATTGCATTTTTCGTCTCCATGATACTCCTTGCTTCCGGCCAGAGAGAACCGGCGCTTGATTCATTTGTGATCGCCCTTTTACTTGCAGGAGTTTCCGTTGTATACCATTACCTTTCCGTAAGGGGCGGGGCTCCTAAGATGCTGGAATTTCTGTTTTTTGACACGTTTTCCGTGGATACCCTTATCATGAGGTTTGTGGATATCATGCTCTGTTTCCCGAGCTTTTTCCTCATCCTGACCATAGTGGCGCTCCTGCCGGCAAGCATCTATAACATAATGATCGTGATCGGCCTGACCAGTTGGATGGGTACAACGAGGTTTGTCAGGGCGGAGTTCCTGTCTTTGCGCGAGCAGGACTTTGTATCCGCGGCAAAGGCCATGGGGCTTTCCGATATAAGCATCATCTTCCGGCATATGATGCCGAATGCAATCGCGCCCGTGCTTGTATCAGCCACCATCGGAATAGCCATGGCCATACTTACGGAGGCCGGCCTCAGCTTCCTCGGATTCGGCGTTCCCCCCCCGCATGCCACGTGGGGCAATATCCTGGCCGGGGGAGAGAGGTTTATTTTCGATGCGCCGTGGCTTATGTACATACCGGGCTTCTCCATCCTGATAGTGGTGCTGTCGTTCAACCTGTTCGGCGAAGGACTGAGAGACGCCCTGAACCCCAGGTTGAGAAAGAGGTGAGGAGTAAGGGAAAGCCTGATTGACAGATATCTTTCGGAGGTATATTATACACACATATAGGTGTGTAATCCGGAGGTGTAATTATGGTGCGTATCAATACAATACTGACCGACAGTATAATTGAGGAACTCGATAAAATCGCCAGATATGAACGTAAAAGCAGAAGCAGTCTGCTCAGGGAGGCAGCGGAGAGATTCATTGAAGAGCATAAGCGCCTGATGGAGGAACGTCTCAGAAAAGAGCGTATGAAAAACGCAATCAATGTACAGGACCGGCTCAGAAAGAAAAGCGGCGAATGGAATGGGACGGCGGAAGTAAGGAAATGGAGAGAAATCGCCGGATGAAAACATATGTGCTGGATACCTCGGTTATCATCAAATGGTTCAGCGAGTACAATGAAGACGACCTCGACAAGGCACTCATTCTGAGAACCCGGATTCTGCAAGACAAATGCTCCGTAATAGTACCTGCTCTCATGTTTTATGAGCTTGCCAATGCCCTCCGTTACAATACCCGGTTTACAGATGAGGATGTGAAGGATGCGGTGAAAAGTGTGATTGACATGGGGTTCAGCGTGAAGGATCTGGAGGCGTCCGTAATAGCACGCGCCGTTGAAATAGCTTTCAGGTATGGCGTGACGGTATACGATGCATATTTTCTGGCATTGTCCCAGATCGAAAAGAAACCTTTTATCACTGCTGATTATAAGTTTATAAAACGCATAAGGGGCTTTAAAAATATCATGCGCTTATCCGAAACCTGACCTGTAACACCGTGTCTGTGCAGCTCAAACGGGACACGCGGAATGGATGCCTGAACTGCCCCGTGAACAGAGTTCATGGGGGGCGGTTATGGAGCGATGGGATAAAGGATAATATGGAACCAGTATTAAAGATCAGTAACCTGAAGGTCTCTTTTGATACGGACGAGGGTCCTGCCAGGGCGGTTGACGGAATCGACCTTGAGATAATGAAGGGGACCACCCTGGGGCTGGTCGGCGAATCCGGATGCGGCAAGAGCGTCACATGCCTGTCAGTCCTGAGGCTGATCCCTTCGCCCCCCGGCAGGATAACCGGCGGGGAGATCTTATACAAAGGGAGGAACCTGCTGGCATTGCCTGAGAAGGACATGGAACGTATCCGCGGGAATGACATAAGCATGATCTTTCAGGAGCCCATGACATCGCTCAACCCTGTGTTCACCATAGGGGAGCAGATCAAAGAGGTTATCATGCTCCACCAGCAAAAGACATCCGCAGAGGCCGAAGAGCTTACCGTGCGGATTCTGGATAAAGTGGGCATCCCCTCGCCGCGGATTCGCATGAGGGCCTACCCGCACCAGATGTCCGGCGGGATGAAACAGCGCGTTATGATAGCCATGGCCCTGTCGTGCAACCCGGAAATACTGATAGCCGATGAACCCACCACTGCGCTGGATGTCACCATACAGGCGCAGATACTGGAGCTTATGCAGTCACTGCAGGATGAATCCGGCATGTCCATCCTGCTTGTAACGCACGACCTGGGGGTAGTGGCCAGTATGGCCTCCCACGTGGCGATCATGTATGCATCGAGGATAGTAGAATACGGTTCCGTGGAAGATATATTCAGTGACCCCAGGCATCCCTATACCCTGGGACTCTTTACCTCAATCCCCGTCATAGGCAAAAGAGGGGGCGCCCTGTATGTGATACCCGGAAATGTGCCGGATCCCCTCTCTTTCCCCGATGGGTGCAAGTTCTGGCCCCGGTGTCTGTTTGCCGCTGAGCAGTGCATGACACAGGAGCCTTCCCTGAGGGAAATCCGGGACGGCCACAAGACCGCGTGTCATTTCAGTCAGAGCATAGACAAACATGTCTGGAAGGAAAAGACAAAAACCACTTCATTTTTGATATCAGGATGAACAGCACGGATAACATTCTTCTGGAGGTCAGGAATCTCAGGAAATATTTCCCTGTCACGAGTGGAATATTCTCCAGGGTGGTTAATTCTGTGAAGGCGGTTGATAATGTGTCCTTTCATATAAAAGCAGGAGAGACCCTCGGGCTGGTCGGCGAATCCGGATGCGGCAAGACCACTGTCAGCAGGCTGATCCTGCGCCTTGCCGAACCGAGCGGCGGGGAGGTGTATTTTGAAGGTGAGGATGTGTTTAAGTTAAGGGGTGACAGACTCCGCCGGTTCCGCAAGAATGTGCAGGTGGTCTTCCAGGACCCCTATTCATCCCTGAACCCCAGGCTTTCCATAGGCAGCATAATTGCGGAGGGAATCGGCGCCCATGGAATCGCCCGGGGCAGGAAAAAGAGGGAGATCGTTGAGAACCTGCTGGAAAGGGTGGGGCTGTCGGCCGGTTATTACAACCGTTATCCGCATGAGTTCTCGGGCGGGCAGCGGCAGCGCATAGCCATTGCAAGGGCATTGTCCCTGAGCCCCAGGCTCATTATCTGCGATGAGCCGGTATCCGCGCTTGATGTCTCGATACAGGCCCAGATACTGAATCTCCTGGCGGAACTGAAGAAAGACTTTAATCTTTCTTATCTGTTCATCTCCCACGACCTTGCAGTGGTCGAACACGTATCCGACAGGATAGCCACCATGTATATGGGGGAGATTACGGAAATCGCCGGTGCGGAGGAGTTCTACTCCAGGCCCCTGCATCCTTATACCATTGCCCTGTTGTCCGCCAATCTCCTCCCGGACCCGAAACAGAAGAAGAGGCCGGTAATCCTCAGGGGTGATGTGCCGTCACCGCTCGCCCCTCCGTCGGGATGTCGTTTTCACACCCGTTGTCCCGTGGCAGAAGATGTGTGCCGGGTTAAATGGCCGGAGCCTGTGGAGGTATCTGCGGGGCATGTGGTACGCTGCCACCTTGTGGACAGGGAGGCTCCGGCGCCTCCGGGCCCGCTGGCGGATTTAACCTTCAATACGGCATAGACCGAGGTGGTGTGATTTTGCGGGGTTGTAAAAGAAAAAAAAATAATGTTATGATTATTGGTTGACCAAAACAGTAATAATTTTTTATATTAGCTATTCTATTAAAAGAACTTTGGATGCAGCCGGCAGGATGATGCTTTTGCGGAGCTCTGAAAGAGAGGGCCGGCGGGTATTTTCTGCGTTTTTTTGCTTTAAGTTTGGAACAACAGATGACGGGATGCCGATGTAGCTCAGTTGGTAGAGCAGCTGATTTGTAATCAGCGGGTCGGGGGTTCGAATCCTCTCATCGGCTCCAGAAAGACATTGGCAGGCAATTGGCTGTCAGGAGTCAGGGACTTACGAAACAGAAAAGCAATCTTAAAAAGACTAAAAGAGTCAATTGCTGATCCCTTACATATATAAAGGAGAGGTTCCCGAGTGGCCAAAGGGGACGGGCTGTAAACCCGTTGGCTCTGCCTTCGGAGGTTCGAATCCTCCCCTCTCCACCAGTAAGGTGCCTGATGACTGCCGGCAACAGCGTAGAAATGCGGGAGTAGCTCAGTGGTAGAGCGTCAGCCTTCCAAGCTGAGGGTCGCGGGTTCGAATCCCGTTTCCCGCTCCAGAAACAGCAGCAGGCAATCAGCAGTCCGTGACTTTGGGAGAGGCAGCGGCGGCTTAATGCCGGGGGCTGAAAATTTTGAAATATCGCCCATGTAGCTCAGTCGGCAGAGCACATCCTTGGTAAGGATGAGGTCACCGGTTCAATCCCGGTCATGGGCTCCAGGATGAAAAAACACAGGAGGCAGAGATGGCGAAGGCAAAATTTGAGAGAGTAAAGCCGCATGTAAACATAGGGACGATAGGGCACGTAGATCATGGGAAGACGACACTGACGGCAGCGATCACGAAATATCTTGCGTTAAAGGGCAAGGCTGACTATCGTGCATTTGATTCAATAGACAACGCACCTGAGGAGAAGGCGAGGGGAATAACGATAGCGACGGCGCACGTGGAGTATGAGACAGATGCGAGGCATTATGCGCATGTAGACTGTCCCGGGCATGCGGACTATGTAAAGAACATGATAACGGGGGCGGCGCAGATGGACGGAGCGATCCTGGTGGTCTCTGCTGCTGACGGGCCGATGCCGCAGACGAGAGAGCACATACTGCTGGCGAGGCAGGTAGGAGTGCCGTACATCGTAGTGTACATGAACAAAGTAGACATGGTGGATGACCCTGAGCTGCTGG
>JAADFS010000037.1 GCA_013152795.1 Deferribacteres bacterium | reverse complement strand
TTCAGGCATATTATCACCCGTCCGTTCAGGGGGGAAGAATACTCCAGTGTCATAAACGGCTCCGGTGTTGTAAAGGGGGAGCAGAAATACCCCAAGGGTTATCAGGATGTCATCATACCCGAACTCAGGCGGAGGGCGGATTTTTTCAGCGAAGTTCCCGCGCTCAAAGACATCAAGCCTGCCGAGCACAAGGTGCTGACCGTGCTGGTCGGGGACAAGGACGACCCCAAGGTAGCGGCCTCACGCAGCTATGTGGGCATGAAGTCCGCCACTACGAAGCTCACCGGCCTGTCCAGCATGGTCGAAGAACTCCCTTCCACGATAACGGCCTCTGAGCTTTATGAAAAACTCGACAAATGGAACAATGACGAATCCATCTCCATATTGATGTTCCAGTTGCCCTTCGGCGGCAAAGCCGGAGAGACGATCGATACAACCGCGCTCTGCAACCGCATCAGTATCGCCAAGGACGGCGACGGGCTCAACCAGGTGACACTCGGTCTTATGTCCCTTGGTGCCGAACGTTATTACGACTGCTGCACACCCGGGGGAATGATAGACCTGGCCAGTGTCTACCTGTACAGGGAAAAAGGCGTGAAGCTGCGTCCGGACGGCATCGCGGGTTTTGCAGGCTTCGAGGTACTGGTCTCCGGCAGGAGCGCCATAGTCGGGGAACCGCTCTTCAATCTCCTGAAGCGCTTTGATGCAACGGCCCTCGGCCCGCTGCACACGCGCACAGGCACAGGCGGCTCAACGGACAGGGAGACGCAGTTAAGGGTATACACCGAACTCTCAAGGCGTGCGGACATAATCTTCTCCTGCATGGGATTTCATCCGTACAAGGTGCACGCGGATACCGAATACTTCTTCACCGCGGACATGCTCAAGGAAGGCTGCCTCATAATCGACGCATCCACATCGTTCAGAAAGGACGGCAAGAAACCTTACGGTGATGTCGATCCGTCGGCGCGTTCCAGGGCCGCGGCGTATACGCTGGAGACCGGAGGGGTCGGTCCCGCCACGGTCACCAAGCTTGTGCACCAGGGCTGGCGCGGGATGCTGTACCAGAACATTGACAAGGTCAGAAAGGCACTTGAAGACAATAAATCTCTCGTTAAGTCGACCTTCACAGGCCTTCTGGCATCCTATGCGGGAGTAACTGAAGCCGATGCCGAAGGCAATGCCGAAAAGCTCTGCAACAGGGCAATACATCCGGACAGCCATCCGGTGCACGCAGTCGATGCACTGGAGGCTATTTTCCCGGCCCTGATGAAATAGAAGCCATCAAAGACTAACGCGCTGTATCCCCCTCTCCCGGCCGGGAGAGGGGGAACCCCGTATCTGCTTCATACTACAGTAAGGTCATTATCCTCACCAAAAAACGGCCACTCCCATCAACATCCCGTTTTGACACCGATTATTCCCAAATGTTAAACTTTTTAACCATTTCAGCTAATGACGCCCGACGGAAATGCCGGGCATATAACGGATAACCTGATGAACTCAGCATGAATAAGAATAAAATTAAAAAAGGCGTAAAGATGATCCTTGAGGGCATCGGCGAAGACCCGGAGAGGCCCGGTCTGAAAGACACGCCGAGGCGTATTGCTGATCTGTACGAAGAAATATTCTCCGGTCTCAAGACCCCCACAAAGGAGATTCTGAGACCGATTGAAGGGGAAAGCCATGACGAGATGGTTCTCCTGAAGGATATCCCGTTTTACTCTGTCTGCGAACACCACCTGCTACCCTTTATAGGAAAGGCACATGTTGCATATATTCCCGCGGGTGGAAAAATCGTCGGTCTCAGCAAGCTCGCCCAGGCCGTTGAGGTATTCGCCAAAAGGCCGCAGGTCCAGGAACGCCTGACCACCCAGCTTGCGGATATGATTATGGAAAAGCTGAAACCGCGGGGGGCGATGGTGATAATAGATGCAGAGCACCTCTGCCTCTCGATGAGGGGCATAAAAAAGCCCAATGCAAGAACCGTGACCTCCGCGGTCAGGGGGATATTCCGCACCAAAGAGTCAACAAGGGTGGAACTGCTTGAGTTGATAAAAAAGAGTGAATAACAACCATATTTTATTTTCAAGGAGAAATTATAATGATAATCACAAAAAAACGCGAACATAAGGATTTAATGGAGAATATCAAAAACTGCAACAGTCTCTTTCTCCTGGGCTGTTTCCGAGTGTGCAACACTCTGCGGGACAGGCGGGGAGCCTGAACTCCAGGCAATGAAAGAGGTGCTTGAAGCAGAAGGCAAAAAGGTGACCGGCACCTTTGTCGCCAAGACAGGCTGTCAGGTGCTGGGCACAAAGGTCGAGCTGAAACAGTTCAAGGATGCGCTTGCGGAAACCGACTGCATTCTGGTGATGTCCTGCGGTGCAGGCACCCAGACAGCGGTCGAGCTGTTCCAGGACAAACCGGTCTATCCCACCAATGACTCCCTGTTTCTCGGCAATATGACCAGGATACAGATGTTTGATGAGAGGTGCTCCCTGTGCGGTAAATGTATACTCGATAAGACAGGAGGGATATGCCCGGTTACCGCGTGTCCGAAAGGGCTTTTAAACGGACCCTGCGGTGGAACGAATAACGGAAAATGTGAGATCAGCGCTGATATTGAATGTGCATGGGTGAGAATATACAACAGGTTGAAACGCCTTGACCAACTGGACGATATGAAGAAAATAGCAGAGCCCAAGGACTGGTCGGCCCACAAAAAACCCATGAGCCTTAATGCGCGTGAAAAGAAAGAGGAGGTTAAAAAGTGAATTTCAGAGATGCCATTAATTCCGGCAAATTCGTGGTTACGGCAGAAATAGGCCCACCCAAAGGCACGGACATAAAAGAAATGCTCCATGACGCGGAGATGCTTAAAGGCAAGCTGGATGCCGTTAATGTAACGGACAATCAGTCCGCTGTAATGAGAATAAATTCCATGTCAATATGCAAGATACTCCTGGACATGGGGCACGAGCCGATACTTCAGATGACCTGCAGGGACCGCAACCGCATCGGCCTGCAGTCGGACCTGCTCGGCGCAAGCGTGCTGGGAATCA
>JAADFS010000036.1 GCA_013152795.1 Deferribacteres bacterium | reverse complement strand
CCTCATCAGAAATAACCGGCGAATCCAGCACATAGTAACGGTAGCAATGATAATTCAGCTCCTTCACGAGTTTCTGTATCTCAAGCCTTGCATGTTCGGGGATCTTTTTCATAATCATCTACGTCTTCCCGTAAGTCGTCCTTACGGTGGTATAAGATACCGCCAAGGGGGCAGAGGAATCTGCCGGAAAAGCTCTATCTGCGATACCTTCAGTCATAACAGGTCCCCCTCTCCCGCCAGGGGAGGGGGAATTTGTTCCATTCTGCACCCTGACAACTGCACCCTGCACCCTTAACTCAGAACTCAGAACCCGCAACCCGAAAACTCTCCTTCAACAAGCTCGATCAAAAGCCTCAGTGCCGAAAGGGCCGCTTCCTCCCTGTTGGCATCGCGGTCTCCATGCAGCCTCAGCTCCTGCGCAATGGTCTTTCCCTCACCAACTGCTGCAATGTAGACGAGACCCCTTTCCTTGCCCTCCAGCACATCAGGGCCCAGGTTGCCGGTAGTGGATACGGAATAATCCGTCCCTGTAATCATGCGCACCCTCTCGGCCATTTCCCGCGCCGTCTCCTCACTGACAACCCCGTATCCTGAAACCGTCTCCTCCGGAATGCCGAGTATGGTCTTCTTTGCATCCACTGAATAGCATATGACCCCCGCTGAAAAAAAGGCGCTGGCACCGGCCGGTGCCGTAAGATAATGGCTTATAAGCCCGCCCGTGCAGGATTCGGCCGCTGAAAGGGTCAACCCCCTATTCTTAAAAATCCCGTGCACCTTTTTTACGGTCTCAAGGGTTTCCTGCTTCATTAAGGTATAATTTTACCACATCGATGTTTGCTTTTTTGCGCGAATTTCATTTAATCTAAAAAGATTAAACGTAAGATTCCGGCACTCCCGCCGGCATGGCTTCGGGGGAGCCTGGACGGCAGAACATGGAAGCGTTCAATGCGTGTTATAATAACAGGGCATTGTACTTTTAAAGGAGGACTTATAAATGGTAACAGTTTCAGATGCAGCAGCGGAAAAAACCAGGGAGATATTATCCACTGAAGGAAAAAGCGATTGGGGATTGAGATTTTATACGGCGGGCAGCAGTTGTTGCGGCCCTTCATATGGAATAGACCTCGTCGAAAATCCCTATGAAGGGGATGAAGTCATAGAGAAAAACGGCGCAAAATTTTTCATTGAGAAATCCACATCCGAGAAGATCGACGGGATGGAAATCCACTTTATCGACGACGGCCAAAGACAGGGGTTTGTTATTACCGGCGGCAAGCCGCCTTCATGCGGGCCGAGCTGCGGGCCATCCTGCGGATAAGGCAGTCACCGGAAATTACATTGTATAAATACAACATCCTGCCGTCAGTGGACGATGTTGCCCTTTAATTCATCAGGAAAACCTTAATGTTGCATAAACGGGCAGAGGACTCTGCCGTAAAACCTTTATAAAGCGATTTTTTGAATAACTCCCCCGGCCCCTCTTAACCTAAGAGGGGAGATATTTACTCCTCCCCTTAGGCTAAGGGGAGGCTGGGAGGGGTTACTTTAAATATGCTATGCGGAATATTCCCTGAAGGTATCGCAGATAAAGCTTTTCCGGCAGACTCCTCTGCCCCGCTGGCAGTATTTTATGCCACTGTAAGGAAAACCATGGACAGAAGGCGCTTTGCAAGAATACACGGCGGTTATGATGCTGAAATCATCCACGAAGGCAGAAATTACGCGGCCATCATAGAAAACCTTTCCGAAAACGGCGTATGCGTGATAACCGTCCCCACAGGCATCACGGTGGACATTGCGCCCGGGGAAAGGTTAAAGACAAAGTTCCGGCCCCACCCGGAGGAAACCCTCGTCCTTAACTGCATAGTCAGATGGTCAAATAAGACCCCTCCTCATGGATTGACCACCAGACTGGGAATGGAGATTATCGACCCGCCGTGGGACAAAAGCGGCGCCTTCATATGAAATTCACTCAAAGGGTGCAGTCGTCAGGGTGCAGAAAAAAAATACGAAATTTCATTCTGAACCCTTAACTTTGAACTCCGAACTTTGAACTCTGAACTTTATTCCACATTCCCCGGCAGGGTCAGGTGTTTTTCTTGCTGAAAACAACCCTGCCGTCCTGTATGTCCACCTCTATGACATCCCCGGCCCTGAAGGCCCCTTCGAGGAGCTTTGTGGCAAGCGGATTCAGTATCTCCTTCTGAATGGCCCTCTTGAGCGGCCTTGCGCCGTAAAGCGTGTCATACCCCACATCTGCAAGATATGCCTTGGCCCTGTCCGTCAGCACAAGGTCAACATGCTTGTCTTTCAGGTAACGCTTCATGCGGTCGATCTGGATGTCGACGATCTTCATCAGTAATTCCTTGTTCAGTGAATGGAAGATGATTATCTCATCCACCCTGTTCAGGAACTCGGGCTTGAAGAATGCCTTGAGGTCCTCCATTACACCCTTGCGTATCTGCGCCTCATCCGTCCATTCAGTGAGCATCTCCTGAATGTGCTGGCTCCCGATGTTGGATGTCATTATCACAACCGTGTTCCTGAAATCCACTGTCCTGCCGTGGCCGTCGGTAAGCCTCCCGTCATCCAGGAGCTGCAGGAGCACATTGAAGACCTCGGGATGGGCCTTCTCTATTTCATCAAACAGGATTACGGCATACGGCCTTCTCCTTACCGCCTCGGTCAGTTGTCCGCCCTCTTCGTAGCCCACATAGCCCGGGGGCGCGCCTATGAGCCTTGCCACTGTGTGCCGCTCCTGGTATTCGGACATGTCAATCCTTATCATTGCACCTTCATCGTCAAAAAGGAATTCCGCAAGCGCCCTTGCAAGCTCGGTCTTTCCCACACCCGTGGGGCCGAGGAAGATAAAGGAGCCGATCGGCCTGTTCGGGTCCTGCACCCCGGCCCTCGCCCGCCTGACGGCATCTGAAACCGCCTTTATGGCCTCGTCCTGACCCACGACACGCCGGCTCAGCCTTTCTTCCATCTTCAGAAGCTTTTCAACTTCTCCCTCGAGCATCTTGCTCACCGGGATGCCGGTCCACTTTGACACAACCTCTGCTATGTCTTCTTCATCAACCTCTTCCTTGAGCATCCTGCCCGTGCCTTCCTGCTGCAGGAGCTTTGCATTCTCTTCCTCAAGCTGTTTCTGCAGGCTCAGCAGCTTGCCGTATTTCAGCTCAGCCGCCTTGTTGAGGTCCCCTTCCCTCTCCGCCTTTTCCGCTTCGATTCTCGTGCGCTCAAGCTCCTCTTTGATCGAGCTCACCTTGTTTATCGCCTCTTTCTCCCTCAGCCACTGGGCCCGGAGGGTATCCCTCTTTTCCGTAAGGCCGGCGATTTCTTCCTTGATGTGTTCAAGCCTTTCCTTTGACGCAGCGTCCTTTTCCTTCATTACCGCCTGTTTTTCTATTTCAAGCTGTCTAAGCTTCCTCTCGATCTCGTCAAGCTCCACAGGCATACTGTCTATCTCCATTTTCAGCTTTGAGGCGGCTTCATCTATGAGGTCAATAGCCTTGTCGGGCAGGAACCTGTCGGATATATACCTGTTGCTCAGGACAGCGGCGGCGACAAGGGCGGAGTCCTTTATCTTTACTCCATGGTGCACCTCGTAGCGTTCCTTCAGCCCCCGCAGGATCGAGATGGTGTCCTCCACACTCGGCTCCTGTATGTAAACAGGCTGAAATCTTCTTTCAAGTGCAGGGTCTTTCTCTATATACTTGCGGTATTCCGAGAGGGTGGTCGCCCCCACACACCGGAGTTCCCCCCTCGCAAGCGCGGGTTTGAGCATGTTGGATGCATCAATGGAGCCTTCCGCAGCGCCGGCGCCCACAACGGTATGGAGCTCATCGATAAAGAGGATGACATTCCCCTGGGCCTCTTCTATCTCTTTTAGAACCGCCTTGAGCCTGTCCTCGAATTCCCCCCTGAATTTCGCACCTGCAACGAGCGCGCCCATATCAAGGGCCACAACCCTCTTGTCTTTAAGGCTCTGGGGAACGTCCCCCGAGGTTATCCTCTGCGCCAGCCCTTCTGCAATGGCCGTCTTCCCGACACCGGGCTCGCCGATTATGACAGGGTTGTTTTTCGTGCGCCGGGAAAGCACCTGTATAACCCTTCTTATCTCTTCATCCCTGCCTATCACGGGGTCGAGTTTGCCCTTTCTGGCAAGCTCCGTCAGGTCTTTTGCATATCTCTTAAGGGCCTGGTACTTGTCCTCCGGCGTGGGGTCAGTAACGCGCTGGGCACCCCTTATCTCGCGCATGGATGCAAGCACCTTGTCATCGGTCACGCCGTATTTCTTGAGAATCCTTTCCGATTTGTTTTTTGTCTTGATAATTCCGAGCAGCAGGTGCTCTACGCTCACATAATCATCCTTCAGATGCTCTGCTTCCCTGAACGCCGCCTCAAAGACATTTTTCAGCTCCTGTGTGATATAAAGCTGGCCGACCGGTGAAGGCCCCAGCACCTTGGGAATCTTTTCTATCTCGGCCTCCACGTCCTTCTTCAGGGATGCTATATCAATACCGATCGCTTTCAGTATCTCCAGTGCAATGCCTTCCTCAAGCAGCACATAAAGGAGGTGCTCCACATCAACCTGCTGATTGCCCTTCTGCTGGGCAAGATCCTGCGCCTTCTGAATTGCTTCCTGGCTCTTCAACGTAAATTTATCCACTCTCATTTTTCCCTCCTCGCTTGCTTATCGCCGGCGGGCAGGCCTTCCTGCCCGTTTATGCAATATACTTCACTCTTCCCTGAAAACTTCCTTTATCCTTTTTCTGAATTCCTTCTTTATGTCGCTTTCAAGATACTCCATCATCTCTTCCATTTCCCTCTGAAGGGCCTCGAACCTCCGTCTCATCCTCAGGATGATATCCACGCCGGCCCGGTTTACCCCCAGCTCCTTGGTCAGATTCAGTATCATCCTTATGCGCTCCAGGTCTTCCCTGGAGTAGAGCCTGGCCCCCCCTACCCTTTTAGGGTGCAGGAGCCCCTCTTTCTCGTATATTCTCAGCGTCTGCGGATGGATATGGAACATCTCGCAGACCACGCCGATCATGAATAAAGGTTCCTGCTTGTCATCCATGGCTAACCCCTTAATAAGCCCTTTCTATCTCACGGATCGCCTCTCTCGTCCTCTCCGTGACCTTTTTGGGTACGATTATTTTTATGACAGCGAATTCATCTCCGCGGATTCCCGTTCTCCTGTCAGGAATTCCCTTGCCTTTAAGCTTGAATTTCTTTCCGCTGTCCGTGCCGGGCGGAAGGGTCATTGTGACCGGGCCCTCAAGGGTCGGCACCTTGATCTTTCCACCAAGCACGGCATCTGCAACAGTAACCGGAACCTCGACATAAACATCGTTTCCCTCCCGTTTGAAAACAGGATGCGGCCTTACAGTCAGGTTGATATACAGGTCGCCCGGAGGGCCTCCCTTGACGCCTGCTCCGCCCATGCCCTTGATTTTCACACGGCTGCCCGTGTCGGCCCCCGGCGGAATCTTGATCTTGACCGTCTCCGTTGTAAGCGTGCTGCCGTGGCCCCCGCACGCCTGGCATATCTTTGATACTATTTTCCCGCTGCCGTTGCACGAAGGGCAGGGCTGGCTCAACCGGAAGAGCCCCCTGCTCTGCTTTATCGACCCCGTGCCGCTGCAGCGCGAACATACGCTCGATGACTCCGCCCCTGTACCGCCGCAGCTCTTGCACGCGGTTTCCCTGCGCAGGTTTATCGCCTTTGTAACCCCCGAGAATGCCTCTTCAAGTGAAATGTCAAGACGCGTTTCAAGGTCAGGGCCTTTCAGCGGCGCCTCCCTGTGCCTGAACTGGCCGAACAAATCGGAAAATATGTCTTCAACACCGCCGAAACCCGCTCCGAAGTCCCGGGCGGTGAATCCTTCAAAACCCTGGGCACCCTCAAAGGCCGCTTTCCCGAAACGGTCATATTCCGCCCTCTTCTTCGGGTCACTGAGTACCTCGTAGGCCTCGTTTATCTCCTTGAATTTCTTCTCCGCCGCCTTGTCTCCGGGATTGAGATCAGGGTGGTATTTGCGCGCCAGCCGCCTGTAGGCCTTTTTTATCTCATCAGTGGAGGCATCGTTTTTAACCCCGAGCACTTCGTAGTAGTCCTTTGTGGTAGCCGTCATATCGCTTCCCTTCCCGTCTGTAAATTTTCCATATCAGGATAAGCATATCACTTGATATGAATCATGTCAACCCTCGAAATTTCCTGTACTTCACTGTGAAAACCGATGATAGAAACCTGCTATAATGAATAACCTTAATGTTGCATAAACGGGCAGAGGAATCTGCCCCGCTGGTGGTATTTTATGCCGCTGTAAGGTTAACGGGCATTAAAAATACGAAATGAAGGAGGGGTTGATGAAATCTGCAGTTTACTGCTCGATCCATGGTGTACATCAGGGAACGAGACATGCCGTTTTAGCAGTATTTATCACCCTTGTTTTATGCTTCCCCGTCCTCTCCGGTCATGCCTCCGGTCCCCCAATGCGCGAGGCTCAACAGCCTGCCTTAAAACCAACCTTGCCGCATAGTGCAAGGATTTCTGAGAGAATTTTCGGCTTGCCGGGGCTTTCAAATGTGGGACGTGTGTCTCCGGGAATTTACCGCGGGGCGCAACCGGAACCCGAAGGATATGAAACTTTAAAAAGAATGGGGATACGGACGGTGGTCAACCTTCGCAGCAGACACAGTGAAAAACAGGCCGTGGAAGCTGCGGGCATGAAATCGGTAGAGATCCCGGTAAACATATTCAGGGGGCTGGACAGAAAAACCGTCAAGCGGATAATGGATGTGATCACGGACCCTGAAAACCAGCCGGTCTTTCTTCACTGCAAACTGGGAGAGGACCGGACGGGTGTAATCGTTGCAATTTACCGGATGGAGGCAGACGGGTGGCCCCTTGCTGATGCCGAGGCGGAGATGCAGGCATTCGGGTTTAATGACATATGGATCAATCTCAAGGAATTTCTGAGAAGCTATTCAAGAATTGAAAAAAGACCCGGCCCTGATCTCGGGGCGCAGAGCTTAACGGACCAATTTTACCGGGATATCGCCCTCCTCCAAACCTATACAGCCAATATAAAAGAAACAATGAGCGCGATCGAGGATGAGGCTTCCATTTTTAATATAAAGAGAACCAGAGATTTCGATATGAATGAGAAGGAAAAATTATATTCACTATGGTGGAATTTTCTCGATCACATCGTGGCATTAGACAGGCTCGGCGATCATTACAGTAATTTTTATCTGCTGAAGGAAAAATATCTCAGTAATAATGCCTTCTTGCTCTCATATGCCGCATACATCACAAAATTTTCCAGCAGTTTGAAATTTATCGGCAAAACCATAGGTAATGATCTGTACGAGAAAAAACTGGATGACGCAAATCCCGACTTCGGCATTCCCGCGGGGATGTATGCAAAGCTCAAATGGAATACCATACATGTTAAAGATGTCAGCAATATCTGGGCCGGCTACCAATACTTCAACTTTTTGAGAACGTCCTATAAACGCCGGGGGCTTATGGATAATAAAAAAACCGGATGGATATTCGGCCATATCGACTCACAATACGAATATGTCAAAAAAGAACTAAAGCTGAAGGGCCTCGGCTACTTTGCCGCAAACGGCCTTGATATATTAAAAGACAGGACATTGTCTGCATGGTTTCCGGTGCAAAAGAATGTTGCAAAATGGATGGGTGATACAAAGGTCAAGCGGTTGAATAAATATCTGATCACCGGGGAACAGATTCAGCGTATGGATGAATTTTTAAAACCGGGCGACATCATAGTGGAACGGAGAAACTGGTACCTGAGCAATGTCGGCCTGCCGGGATTCTGGCCGCATTCCGAATTATACATCGGGACATACAGTGATATGGAAGACTACTTTGACGACCCTTCGGTAACAGCTTATTACCGTTCAATCGGAGACTACGGAGGGTTTATGGATTACCTCCGGAGAAAATATCCCCAAAAGATGCGGCGGTTTCTAAAAAAAGCGCCCGATGGTTATCCCCACCAGATTATAGAGGCAGTAAGTGAAGGTGTAAAGTTCAGCTCCCTCCAGGAAGCTGCGTCGGCTGATTATATTGCAGTCATGCGTCCCCGTCTATCCAAACTTGATATTGCAAAGGCTATTGATGAGGCCTTTCATTACCTGGACAGGCCGTATGATTATAATTTCGATTTCTTGACTGACAGTGCATTGGTCTGTTCCGAACTGCTTTACAAAATATACCTGCCCGGAAAAGGCAAGGACGGGCTCGGATTCAGATTGAGGGTTGTGGCGGGAAGAAAAATTTTGTCACCCAATGATATCGTCAGGAAGTTCGACAAAGAAGCCGGGACCGCCGGTCAGGAGCTGGATTTTGTGTATTTTCTTGATGGTAGTGAAAAAGATAAGAAAGCCGTAGTTAAAGGAGAGGGTGTTTTCCGAAAAACTCATAAAAGACTTAAATGGGACATAGTTCAGAAATAAAACCTGCAATGAAGGCTCGGATAAGCCCTAATTGACAGAAGGATCTGCGGCAAAAGCCTTACCTTACAGTGA
>JAADFS010000035.1 GCA_013152795.1 Deferribacteres bacterium | reverse complement strand
CTGCTTTCCTGACGGCCCCGATCATGTCCTCAGTGCCTTCGGTAAGGATAACCTCGGCGCCGAAGGCCTTCAGCATATTCCTCCGCTCAACGCTCATCGTCTCAGGCATGGTGAGGACAAGTTTGTATCCCCTGGCCGCACACACAAAGGCCATTCCTATCCCCGTGTTGCCGGAGGTGGGCTCTACAATGGTATCACCCGGCCTTATCCGGCCGTCCTTTTCAGCGGCCTCGATCATCGAGCCGCAGATCCGGTCCTTTACGGATTTGCAAGGGTTAAAGAACTCTATCTTTGCGTATATCTCTGCCGAATCCCCGGCAGTCAGCCTGTTGATCCTGACCATCGGCGTGTTGCCGATCAGCTCCAGCACCGAATCCACAGGCTCGGAATAAAAAAGTTTTTTTTTCATTGCCGTATCTGACATCACTTTATAAGATTGCAGGACTATTATTATACACATGAGGGAGCCAAAGAAGAAATCCTTGCAGCAGCGCCCGGCGAATTATTCCCTTATCCCTTGAATTATATATACACGCAATATACAATATTGCATTACCATTATGCGGGCGTAACTCAGCGGTAGAGTGTCAGCTTCCCAAGCTGAAGGTCGCGGGTTCAAATCCCGTCGCCCGCTCCATAAGACCGCCGTCAGTTGAATCGCCGGCCGCTACTGTCATGCCGAAGGGATTGATACATGTATACACAGGTGAGGGCAAGGGCAAGACCACCGCTGCCTTCGGTCTTGCGGAAAGGGCCGCAGGCCACGGCAGGAAGGTCCTCGTCCTGCAGTTTCTCAAAAGCGGAACGCGTGAGTCAGGGGAGATTGTTTCAGCGAGGAACTCCGGAATAAAGGTAATAAAATTCAATGACCAGACCACCCCCCTTTTCGACCGGGATGCAAGTCCTGAGCGGATCAGGGATTCCGTAAAAAAGGCCATAGCCGTTTCCATGGAGGAAATAAAAAGCGGCCTCTACGACATTGTCATCCTGGATGAGTTCAATACTGTCCTGAAGTGCGGGTTTGCAACCATGAAAGATGCCCGAGAAATCATCGACGCAAAGCCCGAACGCCTTGAACTCGTATTCACCGGCAGGGGGGCGCCGCAGGAGCTGATAGAGCTTGCGGACTATGTGACAGAGATGCGGCTGATCAAGCATCCCTTTAAAAACGGCGTAAAAGCGAGAAAAGGGATAGAGTTCTGAACAACCGTGAATCGTGCCCGTTGTTCCGTGTCCGTAAAAAACGGATTACGGCCTCCTCGTCAGCTTCCACACATGGTAGATTCTCTGTATCACGGTGAAATGGGTCAGGACAAGCATTATCCACATTGCAGGCACGATCAGGCCGGTCAAAGCGCCGAGGGCCATGAGTATGATCCTGTCAGGCCTCTCCATCAGCCCTGTATGGCATTCCTTGCCGAGCCCCTCCGCCCTTGCCCTTGCATAGCTTATTATCAGGGCCCCGACCATTGAACCGAGGCTCAGGCTCACGCCGGTTATTGAATCGTGTTTCAGAAAATAAGCTGCAAGCCCGAGAAACAGAAAGGAGTCCGAGTACCTGTCCATCACCGAATCCAGAAACGCCCCGAACTCCGTAGACCTCTTGTTCGTCCTGGCAATGATGCCGTCAAACATGTCAAAGAATCCTCCGACGAGGATCAGTATGCCCCCTGCCAGCAGGTCGTAGGAAAGAGTCACCGCTGCTGCAGCCGTGATAAAAAATCCGGCAATAGTGATTATATTGGGATTTATGTCAACGGTTTTGGCCAGTGACGACAGCGGCCTGTCAAATAAATGTCCGAAATGGTTGCTCAGCATCCTGAATTTTAAATTGTGGATTTCAAATTAGTCAAATTTAATCTTTCGGAAACAGTGCTTATTTTACATTGCAAAATCTGATTTTAGGACTTAAAATTATTTTACAACATTTTTCTGTCAAATATTGTTGGTTTTTAAATTAATTTCAACCTTGAAATGTTGCATGAACCGGCAGGAGAGTTCCGGGTTGCGGGTTCAACGGTTATAACTCAAGTAATACAAAATAAAGTCTCTCCTGCAGGCAATATTTTATGCCGCTGGAAGGCAAAGGACACGGGTGAATATGGGAAAGATCGTCGCGAGGGCGGATATAAGGCACACTATCACACGGCAAAGGGAACAGGGCAGAAAGATTGTCTTTACCAACGGCTGTTTCGATATCCTTCACACAGGGCATGTACGCTATCTCGCCAACGCAAAAAAAATCGGTGATATACTTGTAGTAGGTCTCAACTCGGACCGCTCGGTTTCCAGGATCAAGCCGGGCAGGCCTGTAATACCGGAAGACCAGAGGGCGGAGGTGCTTGCCGCGCTGTCAATGGTTGATTATGTGGTCATCTTCAGTGAAGATACCCCTTATGAGCTTATCAGGGAGATTAAACCCGATGTGCTTGTTAAGGGTGCGGACTGGAAACGCGGTGATATTGTCGGCAGTGACATAGTAAGGGATGTGCGCACGATTCCCCTTGTGGAAGGTATATCCACGAGCCGGATAATCAGGCGAATCAGGCAGATGAAACAATCATAACCTTAGTGGCATAAACGTGCAGGAGACTCTGCGGGAAAATGTTGCATGAACGGGCAGAGGAGTCTGCCGGAAAACCTTTATAAAGCGATAAGATATTGGAAATATGTTCTTGTTGCAGGAAATAACGGAAAGTGAAGTTCAAAAAGACGTCCATATGCCGTGCGTAATATTTCCTGAAGGTATCGCAGATAAAGCTTTCCCGGCAGACTCCTCTGCCCCGCAGGCGATATCTTTATGCCACTGTGAAGGTTTATAAAGCGATGGGATTAAGGAGGTAGAGCAATGGGAAGAGGGTTGTACAGAAAATCACTGTTTTACTGTCTTGTTTTTTTTATAACATCATGTGTAACCATAAACATTTATTTCCCCGCTGCTGCGGTTGAGAAGGCCGCCGACAAAATCGTCGACGAGGTATGGGGTGCTGAGGAAGGCAAGGAGCCTGCCCAGAAAGAGCAGCAGCATGAAGAGGGCGCACCGCAGAGCCTTCTTGAAGAGGCCATCATGCTTGCAGTATCAGTAACAGGCCCCCGCCAGGCATATGCGCAGGAGGCGGACATTAATGTAACCACCCCTGCCATAAGGACACTGAAGGAGTCCATAAAGAAACGGGCGGAAACAATCAAGCCTTTTATGGACAGCGGCAATGTGGGCATAGGCAAGGACGGCCTCCTGGTTATACGCAACAGCACCGGCCTGAAGCTGAAGGACAAGGCAAGGCTCAAGCGCCTTATAGAGGCTGAAAACAGGGACAGAAACGCCCTCTACAGCGAGATTGCAAAGGCCAACGGGTTTCCTCCGGAGAAGGTCGCGGATATCAAACGCATATTTGCCGGCAGTTGGATCAAAAAGGCACGGAAGGGCTGGTGGGTGCAGGGTACTGACGGAACCTGGAAGAGGAAATAAAGCAATCACCTGCGGGATTCAGCGCATGCCCGCCATTACCAACAGCTTGTAAAACAGCCACGCTATCACGATACACATCGGCAGTGTCAAAACCCAGGCGAGGAGTATCTTCCCTGCAATGCCCCACCTGACCGCAGTCAGTCTTTTTGTGGCGCCTACGCCCATAATGCTCGTTGTTATGACATGTGTTGTGCTGACCGGCATCCCCAGCGAGCTTGCCCCCACTATGACCGCTGTCGCCGCTGTCTCGGCCGCGAATCCGTGAACCGGCTGGAGTTTCAGCATCTGGTGCCCGAGGGTTCTGATCACCCTCCACCCGCCTGCTGCCGTGCCCACTCCCATTGCAATCGCACATATCAGTATAACCCACAGGGGGACCTCGATGCTTGTCAGATAACCGCCGCTTACCAGCGCAAGGGTGATTACCCCCATCGTCTTCTGCGCATCATTCATACCGTGGCTGAAGGCCATGAAGCCTGATGAGACGACCTGCAGTCGGCCGAAGTGTTTGTTGAGGGAGCCGGGGGAGACATTGCAGAAGAATCTGATAATGAGTTTCATGAAAAAATAACCGAAGAAGATACCGATAACCGGAGAGGTCAGCAGGGCTGTAAAGATTTTCGTGAGACCAGCGAGATTCAGGATATCAATGCCTCCGAAGGCAATGGCGGCCCCCATCACCCCGCCGATCAGGGCGTGGGAGGCGCTGACCGGCATGCCGAGTATGGTCATCGCCCCGTTCCAGAAAAAACCGGCAAGCAGGGCCGCAGCCACAAGGGCCGGGTCTGTCACGACAGAGGGATCAACTATGCCCTTTCCGATCGTCTTGGCGACAGCGGTTGAGGAAAGCGCCCCCAGTACGTTCATAGCCGCTGCCATGAGCACGGCCTGCAGGGGCGTCAGCACCCTCGTTGAAACAACAGTGGCAATGGCATTGGCCGAATCGTTCCAGCCGTTGCTTACTTCAAAGAGAAGGGCTATGGCGATGACCAGGATTATGATTGTCTCAGGCATGTTTGAGAACTATACCTTCGAGAATGTCTGCGACGTCTTCACACGTGTCGTTTGCTTCTTCAAGATGTTCGTAGACCTCTTTCCACTTGATAACAAGAATGGGATCTTTTATGTTGTCAAACAGCTTTACGAGCGCCTCCCTGAAGATTCTGTCTCCCCTGTTTTCAAGCCTGTTGATTTCAATGCAGTATTCCTGGATATATGAATATTTCTTGCCCTTGAGACAGCCTATGGCCTTTGTGATGAATTCCGTTGTCTCAAGCAGGGTCTTTGAGAGGTCAACGGCCTCCGGCGGAGGGGCATCGAGTTTAAACAGCACCGTCCTGTCCGCTGAGGCCCATATCAAGTCAAGGACATCATCAATCCGTCCTATAAGTGCATGGATATCCTCCCTGTCAACAGGTGTCAGAAAGGTCTTGTTCAGCTTGCGCATCACCTCATGGGTGAACATATCCCCTTCCTGCTCGGCCTCGTAAATCTCCTTTGCCTTGACCGCAGCGGCGGCAGGGTCCTCCATCATCTCAACGAGCAGGGCTGCGCCCTTGTTGACATTCAGTGCTGCTTTCTCGAACATGCTGAAGAAATCGGTTTCTTTTGGAAGGAATTTTTTTAACATTGTCTGTTCATTCTGGATTTCCGGGAGTTTCCGGTTAAAAGCATACAAAAATTGCCGGATGAAAGTCAACAGGACAAAAGCGAGGCGGCCCTCCTGTCCAGCAGGAAGACAAGCCTGCCCTGCTCCGGTCTGACCATTGCAGCAGGCAGCGGGCTGTTGCTTTCCGCTATGACCTCTCTTACCGCCGCGGCCTTGCTGTCCCCCGCAGCCAGTACCATGATATTCGCCGCATTGTTGATCACCGGGAGGGTGAGGGTTATCCTCTCGTGCTCCGCAAAGCCCGATGGTGAAACCGCCGCCGCCAGCCGTGAGGTTTCTTTAAGGGCAGGGTCACCCGGGAAGAGAGAAGCAGTATGACCGTCCGCGCCCAGGCCGAGCAGGATAAGGTCAAAGCGGGGCATGCCCTCCCCCCGCGGATGCCGCAGGCCGAAAAAGTATTCCAGTTCCTCTTCATATCTGCCGGCTGCCTCACCGGGCGTATCCACTGCCGTTGGGACCGGATGAACATTCTCCCGGGGGATCCCGGTATGCCGCAGCAATGTCCGCTCTATCATCCCGTAATTGCTGGCCTCATGTTCAAACGGCACGAACCGTTCATCAACAATGAAGATATGGGTCCTGTCCCACGGGAGGTCTTTGATGCGGGAGAGCCTCCTGTAGAGGTCCACAGGGGTCTTCCCCCCTGACAGCGCCGCGGTAAAACGGCCCTTGTCTCTGACCGCCTTTCCGGCGATTGCAGCCCATTCACCGGCGGTATGGTCGGCCATGAGTCCCGCGTCTCTGAAGATCAGGATTTCTCTCACCATGTGCGCCACCGGCGGCCTTCACTGTACATCAGCTCATTCGCCGCTGCAGGCCCCCATGTGCCGGCGCTGTAATTCGGGAACTCCTTTACCGGCGTATTCTCCCACTGTTCAATAATAGGGTCCACCACCGACCACATGGCCTCGATGCCGTCCTGGCGCGCGAAAAGCGTATGGTCCCCTTTCATACAGTCAAGCAGCAGCCGCTCGTACGCGAGGGGGAAATGGACGTTGTCGTGAATATCCCTCTCATAATTAAAGACCATGTTCACCGGGAACAACTGGTTGCCGACCCCCGGATGCTTTACGCCGATATGCAGGGTGATCTCTTCAGCGGGCTGAACCCCCAAGACGAGGATGTTGCGGTCCCTGAGTTCGCACGTTGTGCCGAACAGCCTCAGGGGCGGCTGCCTGAAGTGGATGCTGATCTCCGTGATGCGCTTTTTGAGGCGCTTCCCTGTTCTCAGGTAAAAGGGGATTCCGGCCCAGCGCCAGTTGTCTATATAGAACTTGCCGGCAAAAAACGTGGGGGTGTTTGACTCGGGCGAGATGTCCTTTTCCTCCCGGTAGGCCGGCACGGCATGCCCGTTTATCCGTCCTGCGCCGTACTGCCCGGCGACCGTGAATTTCCTGATGTACTCCTCGTCCATCGAGCGTATGGTGCGGTAGACCTTCACCTTTTCATCGCGGATGTCATCCGCTTCAAAGCCTGTGGGCGGCTCCATCGCCACAAGCGCAAGGAGCTGCATCATGTGATTCTGCACAATGTCCCTGACAACACCCGCCTCTTCATAAAACCTGCCCCTGTTTTCAATGCCGAGGGTCTCAGCCACGGTGATCTGCACATGGTCGATATAGCGGCGGTTCCACAGCGGCTCGAATATACTGTTGGCAAAGCGGAAAAACAGGATGTTCTGCACGGTCTCTTTTCCCAGGTAGTGGTCTATCCGGTATATCTGGCTTTCGTCAAAGGCCTGTGAAACCAGCCTGTTAAGCTCAGCCGCCGATGCCCTGTCCCTGCCGAACGGCTTCTCTATAATCAGCCGCTGGTCAGCCGCTGTCCTGCAGAAACCGCAGTACGGCAGTCTCTCCACGATCGAAGGCAGGAAGTGCGGGGGGACGGCCATGTAATAGATAATCTGTTTCTGCGGTTTCCCTGCAGGCCCTGCAAGCTCCTGCAGCCTGGCGGACAGCCTCCTGTAGCTGTTGTCATCCTCAAAGCCCCCGGAGACATAAAAGAGATTCCTGCTGAACCTCTCCCAGCACTCGGACTGGACAGGGTCTGTACTGAATTCCTCGAGGGCCTTTTTGACCAGCGCGCGGTACTCCTCATCAGACCTCTCGGATGATGCAAAGCCGATAATCGCAAAGTCATCCGGCAGGTTCTGGTCATGGCACAGGTGAAATAAAGTGGGCAGCAGTTTTCTCCTGCTCAGGTCCCCGGAGCCGCCGAAGATCACCATGATGAAGGGATCAATATCGACCTTCTCCGGGAAGATTTTGCATGTCTGCGACTCCCCGGCAACTCCCGTATTAATATCCGGTGTGTTATTCTCCATCTCAGTCTGCAGTCGAAGGTTTCTTTACCACCCTGTGCCCCCCGAATTCATTACGAAGCGCTGCAATGACCTTTGCGCTGAAAGACTCCTTCTGCCGTGAATGGAATCTCTCAAGCAGGGACAGGGTAATGGCAGGGGCGGGGATATCATTCTCAACAGCCTCCGCAACCGTCCAGCGTCCTTCACCGGAGTCTTCAACATAGCCCCGGATTGAATCAAGTCCCGGATCCCTGCTGAAGGCGTTCTCTGCAAGCTCCAGCAGCCACGAACGTACCACGCTGCCGTGATTCCACAGCCTTGCGATTTTATGCAGGTCGAGATTGAACTCCTTTTTCGCGTTCATGATCTCGAACCCTTCGGCATATCCCTGCAGCATTGCATATTCAATGCCGTTGTGGACCATCTTCACGAAATGCCCCGCACCGTGCGGCCCCACATACGCATATCCGTTCTCAGGGGCAAGTGTCGCAAATATGGGCTCGGCCCTGTCAAAGACATCCCTGTCTCCGCCGACCATCAGGCAGTAGCCTATCTCCAGCCCCCATATGCCGCCGCTGGTGCCTGCATCAAGAAAAGAGATATTGTGTTTTTTCAGTTCCCCGGCCCTGCGTATGGAGTCCTTGTAAAAGGAGTTGCCCCCGTCGATCAGTATGTCCCCTGCATCCATCATCCCTGCAAGCTGCATGAGGGTGTCTTCGGTGGGCTGCCCGGCGGGCACCATGAGCCAGACAATGCGTGGTTTTTCCAGCCTGTCCACCAGTTCCCCGAGCGATCCCGCCCCTTCCGCCCCCTTTTCCTCGGCCTTTTTCACTGTTTCAGTTGTCCGGTCATACGCAACAATTGCATGGCCGCCGTCCAGCAGGCGCTGAACCATATTCATGCCCATCTTACCCAGACCTACGAAACCCGTTTTCATTATATTTTCTCCTGTATAATTGTTTCCCTGAATTGAGAGAGTCACACTTACTGCAACGCTTCAGGCTATATCGAGATTATATCCCATAAGAGGGTCATTTGCAAAAGCACGCGGGTTCATGACACTGTACCTTAATGTCATAAACCTTACAGTGGCATAAAGACATCGCCTGCGGGCAGGAGAGCCTGCCGGAAAAGCTTTATCTGTAATTCCTTGGGGAAATTATTCCGAACAGCAACTTCTCCCGTGCGTCGTGTCCGTTGTTCGTGACCGTAAAACACAAAGAATAAAAAAACGGACACGGTTAACCGACACGAGGGAGACGGCTTATGTCATATTCGATTTTATGACTTCGGCAATCTCCTCTGCTATCGCTGAAATAGTGTCCATATTGTCGCCTTCAACCATCACCCTGATCTTGGGCTCCGTGCCGGAGGGCCTGACAAGGATTCTGCCGCTGTCCAGCTTTTTTTCGGCCTTTTTTATGGCCGAGACAATGGGGGGGAATTCATCAATGTCCCTGGGCTTCTGAACGGCTACATTCAGGAGTATCTGGGGATAGATGGGGATAAAGGATGCAAGCTCCGAGAGACTTTTCTCCCTCCTGCACATTATGGAAAGTATCTGAAGGGCCGTTATGGGTCCGTCGCCCGTTGTGTTGAGGTCCAGGAAGATGATGTGGCCTGACTGTTCGCCCCCGAGATTGCATTTCCTCCTGATCATTTCTTCCACGACATACCGGTCACCGACCTTTGTCCTTACGACCTCGATCCCTGATTTGTTCAGATATATCTCAAAGCCTATATTGCTCATGACAGTGGTGACCACAGTGTTTGCCTTCAGTATGCCTTCCTTCTTCATATCCATGGCGCATATGGCCATTATCTTGTCGCCGTCGACTATTTCCCCTTTCTCATCGCAGAGAATGGTCCTGTCCGCATCACCGTCATGGGCGATCCCGATGTCCGCCTTGTATTCAAGTACAGCCCTCTGCATCTCTTCAGGGTGGGTCGTCCCGCAATTCGCATTGATATTTATTCCGTCCGGCTTGTCATTGATTGCAATGACATCAGCCCCGAGCTCGCTCAGTACAAAAGGGGTGATTTTATATGCCGATCCGTTGCCGCAGTCGATTACGACCTTTATTCCTTCCAGGGTCATGCCTCTGGGAAATGTGGATTTCACGTATTCAATATACCTGCCTGCTGCATCATCCACCCTGTGCGCCTTGCCGATTTCCGCCCCTTCGGGCCTGATCTTCTCAAGCTTACTGGAGAACACGGCCTTCTCTATCTCGGACTCTGTGCTGTCGGGAAGCTTGAATCCGTCCGATGAAAAAAACTTAATACCATTGTCATTAAACAGGTTATGGGATGCTGATATCACAACGCCGGCGTCGACCCTCAGGCTCCTCGTGACGAATGCAATGCCGGGCGTCGGCATCGGGCCCACAAGAACGACGTTCATGCCCATGGAACATATGCCCGAAGTCAGCGCGCTCTCCAGCATGTAACCGGAAAGCCTGGTGTCTTTGCCTATAAGAATCTGGTTCCTGCCGTGTTTTTTCCGGAGCACGTAAGCGGCCGCCCTGCCGACTTCAAAGGCTATCTCCCCTGTCATGGGATAATGGTTGGCCTTGCCCCTTATACCGTCTGTTCCGAACAACTTCATTCTTTTTTTCCTCTCAACCATAAAGCGTTCTCCTTACCTGATTTGTCTGACGGATATCCTTACTTCCACCTTGTTGGTATTCTTTTTTATATTCGGGTTTGATATGTTCAAATTGGCCTTGTACCTGAGATCGGTGTTTATCCCGTTGATGTCGATAGGTTCTGTTTTGACGGTCCGGATCTTTTTTACCATGCTCTTGGGTCCCTCCAGCACGACCTTCTCCGGCACCACGGTTATGTCCACAATTGCAAAACCCTTTTCCGGCAGGCCCACCACCGCGGGTTTTACGGGAACGGTTTTCTTCAATTGGGCCTCGATCTTCAAGCTTACGGTTTCCGGGTCAATATCCGTCACGATAAGCGTCTTGGGGAGTTTTATGTTATCCTTGGAGAGGGTATAAAAAAATTTCCCGGTCTTTGCCTTGCCGAGGTCGATGACAGCGCTGATTTCATCCTGCCGGAGATTCTGTATCAGCCTTTCCTGTCCCTGGATGCTGATGCTTACGGTCTTCGGATAATCCACAACTGCAAGCCCGGACGGCAGGTTCGTGAAGACCAGGGGGACATCCACTGTAATCTGCGAGCGTCCGCTCAGTATCACGAAAAACCATAGAATAACCGCCAGAACAAGCGACGCGAGTTTCAGGCCGAGATTTGTAGTGAAAAATTTGGTCTTCATTTCTTTTTCTCTTTGGGTTTTACGAACTGTTCCGTGAGGAAGTCCCTCAGTGCCCCCATGTCCACATTTCTCTGCAGCCTGTTGTCCACTGCTGTGCTGATCCCGCCGGTTTCTTCGGATACTATTATAACAACAGCGTCCGTCTCCTCTGTAAGGCCGAGTCCCGCCCTGTGTCTTGTGCCCATTGACCTCGAGATATCCGCAGTCAGTGTAAGCGGAAGGAAACAGCCTGCCGCAACTACACGGTTTCCGCGGATAATAACGGCCCCGTCATGAATCGGCGAAGAAGGATGAAATATGCTTAAAAGCAGCTCGCGTGACACCTTGGCATCAAGCTGTGTGCCCATCTCGGTGAAGTCATCAAGGCTGGTTTCTTTCTCTATGACGATCAATGCGCCGATCTTCCTGTTTGCAAGGGCGACCGAGGCCTTTACTATTTCCTCAAGGGACCTCAGCTCTTCCACAGATGCGAAAAAGGGAAGGAAACGTGTCTCGCCCATCTGGGCAAGTGTCTTGCGGATCTCGGGCTGAAATAAGATAATGAGAGCCAGCACGATCTGGGCCCACAGGCTCTGGATAATCCAGTCTATTGTATAAAGCCCCAGATATTTTGAAGAAAGAAGGGCCAGAAAGAGCACGCCCAGACCGATAAGCATCTGAGCCGCCCTTGTGCCCCTGATTATCAGCAGTACCCTGTAAATTATTACCGACGAGACAATCAGAATATCAAGAATATCCTGCCATCTTATCTGACTTAAAATTTTCATGCCTGGTGATTAGGAATTATTATAGCAGGTTTTTTCAACAACTGTTCAGCCGCTGAGAGCGCCGCGGCACGCCGAATATGATTAAAATTTCCAGACTTCTTGAATGATTCGGTTCTGCCTTAAGGTTGCGGGAATTCAAGAGCGGCCCCGCTCTTTCTTTAGTGGCAAAAAACACCGCCGGCGCGGCAAGGCAGCCCGGCGGGGAAGCTTTATCTTGATATCTTTCAGGTGTATACCCTAAGGGGTTATCACCCTGCCTTCGGCAGCTCCTTGAACACTCTCCATCCTTTCAGCAGGTCTATGGCACGCTGGAGCTGATTGTCATTGTCTTCGGAGACCTCTGAGGGAACGACTTCCGGTTCTTTGTCCCCGTCTTTATTGCCGCTGTCTTTCTTCCCGCCCTCGTCTTCGCCGGAGACATCGTTTATAAGATGTTTGCGCAGGTCCTTTTCACGAATGACGGGGTGTGTCTGCGTGCCGTTTTTCGCCTCAAGCCTGACCACTATGTCCGGGGTTATGCCTGTTGTCTGTATAGACCTTCCCTTGGGGGTGTAATACCTCGCGGTTGTAAGCCGGAGGGCCGAGCCGTCGCTTAAGGGAATAACCGTCTGCACAGAGCCCTTGCCGAATGTCTGGGTTCCGAGAATCACCGCCTGTCCCCAGTCCTGCAGTGCGCCTGCTACAATCTCCGAGGCGCTAGCGCTTCCTTCATTGACGAGAACGACCATCGGCAGGTTAAAGTAATGATCGCCGTTTTTGGCGGGAAATTCCGTCTTGTCGCCGCTCCTGCCCTTGATGTATACAATGAGTTTTCCTTCCGGCAGGAACTGGCTTGATACATCAACCGCGCTTTTTAAAAGCCCTCCGGGATTGTTTCTGAGGTCGAGAATCAGGGCGTATATGTCTTTCTTGTAAAGGTCCGCCAGGGCCTTCTGAAGCTCCGACGCGGTCTTCTGCTGAAACTGTGTGAGTTTTACATAGCCTATGCCGTCATCGATCACGCGCCATTTTACGCTCTTGATCTTTATTATGTCCCTGACAATGGTGATATCCTTGGGCTTGTCGAGCCCCTTCCTGATTATGGTTATCGTCACGGATGTGCCCGGCTTGCCCCTCAGCTTCGTAACAGCGTCGAAAAGGCTGATGTCCTTGGTTGATTCACCGTCTATCTTTATGATCTTGTCCCCGGCCTTGACGCCGGCCTTGTGGGCCGGTGTATCTTCAATGGGAGCGATTACGGTCAGGATCCTGTCTTTTATGCCGATCTGTATGCCGAGCCCCCCGAATTCACCCTTGGTGTCGATTTTCATTTCCTTGAACAACTCCGGGGTCATGAAGGAGGAGTGGGGGTCCAGGGAATTGAGCATGCCCTTTATGGCCCCGTAAACCAGGTCTTTCTCGTCTACCTCTTCCACATAGTTTTTCTTAACCAGTGAAAGGGATTCCGCAAATGTCTTCAGAGTCTCGTAATGGGTATCCTGCCCGGCATCGACATCTTCCAGCAGGCTCCAGTTGTTGTTAAGCAGTATAACGGCGAATACAACGGTAATAATCAGTATCCATATAAAAGCTGTTGTGCGCCTGAACATTCTTCCTCCCTTGTACCGGAGAAACACGGATATATATCTCCAGATTTATAATTAATATTTTCCCCTCTTCCTCTCTTTCTTCAGCCATGCCAGCGGGTTGACAGGCTTTCCTTTATACCTTATCTCGAAATACAGGCTGGGAACATTCAGGAGCCTTGACTTGCCGACCGTTCCCACCGCCTCTCCTTTTCTAATTATATCACCCGTCCTGTGAAATATCTCCGAAAGGTTCCCATATAAACTATGATAGCCGCTCCGTGATTGATAATCAACAGCAGGCCGTATCCCTTGAACCAGTCGGCATATACCACCCTGCCGCCCGAGACCGCCTTGGGCCTGTCACCGGGTCTTGCCTTGATTTCTATGCCGTTTTTGAAAACCGGTATGTTGAATTTAGGGTCCCTGTATCTCCCGAAGGGAATAAGAACCCTTCCCTTCACAGGCCATGAGAGATGGCCCTTCAGTGACCTGAATCCCTTGCCGGTGACCGATGCGGGAATCTTCTTTTTCACGAGACGTTTGATCATCTCACGGAGTCTTTTTGATGACTCCTCAAGCTCCCTGATGGTCTTTTCATACGTGCTCCGCTTGCTCCTTATCATTGCAAGGAGCCTGTCCTTTTTGACGCGCTCAGCCTGTAATTCCTTTTTCTTCTGAAGGGCGTCGGCCTTGTTTGTCTCGAGCTTCCTGTAAAGGTTTTCCATCTTTCTTTTTTTGGAATTGATCGCCCGTATCTTGGTGCCGTAGGTCTTCATTTCCCTGCCGTCATGGTAGGCAATCAGGCTTAAATACCTGCTTTTCCTGATAAGGTCCTGGTAGTCCCTGGCCGAAAGGAGGATAAGGGCATTGCCGCCGTATTGCTCTTTATAAAGCATTCTGAGACGTTTTTTCAGGTATTGCCTGCTCTTCAGGGACTTGGCATTGAGTGTTTTGATCTCCCTGGAAAGCCGTGTAATGTTTAACATTGTCTCAGCAATGCGTTTATCGTAATAGCGGAGTTCCTGCTGTTTTTTTTCGATGGTCCGGTTTATGGCCTCAATTCTCGAGAGGATGGATTTCTCTTTTTTCCTGGCTTCCTTCACCCTCTGCTTTTTTTCGAGAAGCTGTTTCCGGATTTCAGAGAGTTTCCTTTTGGGGTTTGCGGCCTCCGGATGCGGCAGTGGGAAGGCGGCAAGGATAAAAAACACAAGACATGACACGGCAAGCAAGACCCTGAGCCTCCACATCCTGTCGCCCCTTTTATTTTCTTTACTCATGTATCAGTATCTTATTCTGCCGACTGCGATAAAACTGCCTGTCAGGCTCATTACAGCCCCTACGAGGACAATTAATATATATGCCTGTAAGGGGGGGGCCACCATCAGCGTCCTGATTGAAGGCAGAATCTCGACACCTTTAAAGGATATCATGGAATGAATGCCGAACAGCGCAACGGCGCTTATCAGTCCGCCGGCGATACCTATGAACAGCCCTTCTATAAGAAAGGGCAGCCTGATAAACGTCCTTGTGGCTCCCAGCAGCTTCAACGTCTCTATTTCGTCTTTTCTTCTGTAGAAGAAGATCTTTATCGTATTGTATGTAATGAATACAATGGCGACCAGGATCGCGCAGCCGAGGAATATGGCGCTGGTTTTCAGGATCGTCGATAAGGTATTCAGGGATGAAAGCCACTTCTCGCCGTACTGCACCTCTTCCACGCCCTTCAAGCGGCTTATCTGTTCGGCCTTTTTCTTTACAACGGCCGGTTTCAGCAGCTCTCTTTTCAGCTTGAGTTCAAAAGAGGAAGGCAGGGGATTCTCATCGAGTTCGTCCAGGATAGAGGCGTTTTCACCGAGACTCAGGCGGAGTTCCCTGACGGCCTGTTCCTTTGATATGTATCTAACCTCGAGGATGTCGGGGTCCTGCAGGAAGAGTTTCTTTAATTCATTTTCGGCCTTTCCGGTTAAATCCTCGTCGAGATACACGACCATGCCGAAGCCCTTGGCCCACCGCTTGAGCGCGGAATCCACGTTCAGCGTCACCGTGACAAACGAACTCAGTATCAGCAGTCCGATACTGACGGATAAAACCGTGAGAAGATTTATCCACTTTTCATTCCAGATGCTCTTCATGGCGGTCTGAAGTGCGTATATCAAGGTACTCACCCGACGGCCTCCTTCTCGATATGCGTATTGTTCAAATAAAGCACCCTGCGGCCGGTTCCGTGAAAAAGGGCGTTGTTGTGGGTGGCTATGAGCACGGTTGTGCCCCTTGCATTGATTTCCCTGAAGAGGCCCATGATGTTTCTCGATGTATCCATGTCAAGATTGCCGGTGGGTTCGTCCGCAAGAAGCACCGTGGGCCTGGATACCATGGCCCTGGCTATGACGATCCTCTGCTGCTCCCCGCCGGAGAGATGCTGGGGGAAAACATGCTCCTTGTGTTTCAGCCTTATGTCTTTCAGTACGTTGTTTACGGTCTCCTTTATTTCCCTCGGTTGCATGTCGTGAATTCTTAAGGCCAGGGCGATATTGTCGAATACGGTCTTGTTGAAGAGTAGTCTGAAGTCCTGGAAGACTATACCGACGTTACGCCTCAGAAAAGGGATGGTGCCCTGTTTCAGCTTTCCGACGTCCCATCCCGCCACGACTATCTGTCCGGTGTCCGGGCGTTCCGCGCAATAGATGAGTTTCAGGAGGGTTGTTTTTCCGGCGCCGCTGGGGCCGGTTATATAGGCAAGCTCGCCTTTTTCTATGGTGAAGCTTATATCTTTCAGTACAACATCGCCGTCATAGTATTTTGATACCCCGGAAAACTGGATCATGTTTTAAATAGAGTTCTTCACTGTCTCGACAATGTCGCCGGCCGTCATTCCGTAACGCTTCAGTAAATCCTCCGGAGTGCCTGAACATCCGAAGGTGTCCCTGACCCCGATCCGCCTGACGGTCACCGGATAGTTCTCGGACAGGAATTCGCAGACCGACCCGCCGAGCCCGCCGATGACGGAGTGTTCCTCGGCTGTTACAATGAGGGCCGATGTCTTTGCAACCCGCAGCAGGGTCTCCTCATCAAGCGGCTTTATTGTGGACATGTTGACCACGCCCGTATCGATTCCCTCTCCCGAGAGTATGTCCGCGGCCTTTTTCGCAATGTCCACCATGATTCCCGCCGCTATAATGGTTGCATCCCTGCCGATATGAAACACAAACGCCTTCCCGGGAGTAAACCTGTAGTCATCGGGCATGACATAGGGGACCTTCGCCCGTCCCAGTCTGACATAAACAGGGCCCTTGTGGTCCGCCACAGCGCTGATCGCGGATGCGGTCTCGGATGCATCCGCCGGCACGACCACCATCATGTTCGGCAGGGCCCTCATCAGGGCGATATCCTCAAGCGCCTGGTGTGAGGCCCCGTCTTCGCCGACCGTTATGCCGCCGTGGGTCGCGACGAGTTTTACATTGGTGTTTGAGTAGCACACCGCAAGCCGTATCTGATCCCACGCCCTGCCTGTCTCAAACACCGCAAATGTGGAGGCAAAGGGCACCTTTCCGGCCAGGGCGAGGCCGGCAGCGGTTCCTATCATATCCTGTTCCGCCACCCCCATATTAAAAAACCTGTCGGGGAACTCCTTTGCGAACTTGGCCGTCTTCGTTGATCCCGACAGGTCGGCGTCAAGTGCTACAATGTCCGGGCGTCTTTTGCCGAGCTCAAGCAGTGTCTCGCCGTAAGCCTCTCTCGTGGCCTTGGGCTTTCTTTGGGTAACATGCCCTGAATGAGGCGGTACGGAGGCTTGCGCCTTCTGCCGCGTTTTATGAAGTTCAGTCATCGTGAATCTCCTTTACCGCCCTGTCAAACTCCTCCTGTGTAGGGGCCACTCCGTGATATTCTACTTTATTTTCAAAGAAAGATACACCCTTGCCCTTGGTTGTACGGG
>JAADFS010000034.1 GCA_013152795.1 Deferribacteres bacterium | reverse complement strand
AGTGGTATAAAAATATCGCCTGCGGGCAGGCTCTCCTGCCTGTTTATGCAACATTAAGGTTATCCCAAGCGGTCCCTGTATATGCCGGGTGAAGAGCCCGGGATTTCAACAACCTCCACGACTCTCCTGTAATATTCGGCCGAATCCGTACCGCCTATTATGGCGTAAGCATAACCCATGTGCAACATGGCATCCAGGGCGGAAAGAAGCAGGGCACTGCCGACTCCCCTGTTGCGGGCATTACCTGCAACGCCCATGGGGCCGAAAAAATTCCTTGCCGTACACTCGTAACAGGCAAAACCAATCATGCCTGCGTTCTCTGTCGCGATAAAACATGAGACCGGACGGTTGCTGAATGCGACATCGCACTCCCCGGCCCATCCCTGTCCGAAATTGTCCTTTACCCACTGAACGACCCGGTGTTTTTCATACGCCATCGCCCTGCGGACATGGATACCTTCTTTCCGGAGTTTATCGATGCGTGCTCCTGTGTCGGGAAGTTTGTACAGCTTTACCAAAAGATCCGGCATGAGATTATTATACGCATCAATCACCTGAATGACAAAGCAGAAAAGTTGGAGACCGTCTCCACCTTGCCCCGGGCCGGTATTTCTGCTAATATTAACAACAGCAGCAGCAGGGTGCACGTACAGGTTAGAGAAGCCGACACCCCTGTTTCCGTTAACCTTAATATTGCATAAACAGGCGGGATGGCATGTCCCGCGGGCGATAGGTTTATGCAACTGTAACCACAGGAGAAAGACATGATTCTGGCCGGTAAGACCGCCGTTATAACAGGCGGAAGCGAGGGCATAGGATTCGGCATAGCCAGGGCCTTTGCCAGTGAAGGGGCGGATGTCCTGCTTGTGGGAAGAAGCAGCGAAAAACTCGATGAAGCCCGGAAAAACCTCTCACATTTCGGTGTGAGAACCGAGTGCGTGTCTTTCGACCTGACTGACTCAGCTTCCATTATGGATCTCTCTAATGAAATACAAAAGCGCTTTGCCGACATCAATATTCTGGTCAATAATGCGGGCATAGCCGTATTCACTCCCTTCAGCGACGTGGGTATGCAGGAGCTTGACCTTCATATCAGCCTGAACATAAAGGCGCCGTACCTGCTTACACAGGGCCTGCTGTCAACTCTCCGGAAAAACAGGGGCAGTGTAATCAATATATCATCTTATTTTTCCCGCCGTATGCTGCCGGGACGGCCTTCAACCGCTTATTCTCTCACCAAGGGTGCGATCGAATCATTCACCAAGTCGCTGGCATTTGAACTGGGGAAAGATAACATCCGCGTAAACGCCATCGCCCCCGGGACAGTGGACACGCCGCTGGTCAGGTCAAACCTCGGCAAACTCAATGAAGAAGGAAGACAGAGGCTCCAGGAAATGATCAAAACCATCTATCCCCTGGGACGCATCGGCACACCCGATGATATAGGGGGCATAGCGGTTTTCCTTGCTTCCGATCAGGCGGGCTGGGTAACCGGCGCGGTATTTAATATCGACGGCGGGTTAACCACGAACTAACCCTCATATTCCCTTACAGCAGACGGCTACTTCAGCATCTTTAATGTTTCCCGGAGGGTATCCGTATCCCCGACATTCAGAATCCTCACGCCGGGGTCGATTCTCTTTATCAACCCGGCGAGGACCTTTCCGGGGCCCACCTCTATGAATGTATCCACGCTGTTTTCGATCATGAGCCTTACGGAATCCTCCCAAAGAAGGGGGCTGCCGAGCTGCCGGATCAGCGAATCCTTAATCTCTGCGGGGTCTTTCAAAAAGGCGGCGTCCGCATTATTTACAAGCGGTATGGCGGGTGGATTGAAATCCATGCCCTCAAGCAGTGCCGCAAGCTTCAGGGATGCCTCCTCCATAAGCCTGCAGTGGGAGGGAACAGACACGGCCAGTGGAACCGCCCTCCTGGCCCCTGCCTCTTTTGCGAGGCTGACGGCCTCTTCGACCGCGGCCCTTTCCCCTGCAATAACAATCTGGCCGGGGCAGTTGTAATTCGCGGGGGATACATAACCGGATTCAACCGAGCCGCACAATTTTTCCACCGTATCCCTGTCAAGGCCCAGCACAGCCGCCATGAGCCCCCTGCCCGCTGGCACGGCCTCCTGCATGAACATGCCCCTTTTCTCCGTGAGTTTAACGGCCTCGCTGAACGGGATAACACCCGCCGCCGCAACAGCGGAATACTCGCCGAGGCTGTGTCCCGCTGCACAGACAGGTCTTATCCCCTCTGATGAGAGAACCTGAAATGCCGCATAGCTTGCGGTTAAAAGACAGGGCTGTGTCCTGAAGGTCTTATCAAGTTCATCCCGCGGACCGTTGAAGCTGAGCGCCGCGACATCGTATCCCAGGGCATCGGATGCACTCTCATATATTTCCCTGACCGCACTGAAGTTGTCATAGAGGTCCTTTCCCATGCCCGCATACTGCGAGCCCTGGCCGGGGAAGACAAACGCGATACTCATTGCTGTCCTTTCAATTCTTTTATCTTTGCAGTCAGCATGGGTACAATCTCAAACATGTCTCCGACTATTCCGTAAGTGGCTACATTGAAGATCGGGGCATCGGGATTCTTGTTTACGGCAATGATTATGTCCGAGGACTGCATGCCCACGAGATGCTGCACCGCCCCGGATATGCCGCAGGCGAAGTATATCTTCGGGTTGACGGTCTTGCCGGTCTGCCCGACCTGGTGGCTGTAGGGAATCCAGCCTTCATCAACAGCGGCCCTTGATGCGCCGACAGCCCCGCCCAGCGCCTCTGCAAGCTCCCGGAGTATCTTAAAACCCTTTTCACCCCCCGCGCCCCTGCCGCCTGATACGATAATATCCGCCTCGTGCAGGTTCACGCTGACCTCCGAGACCTCCTTCACGGTCTCCACAACCTTTGTCCTTGAGTTCAGGTCTTTAAAATCAGTATGGATAATCTCCCCTGTCCTGCCCGCATCGTACTGCCCCCTTTTCATCACGCGCGGCCTTACCGTGGCCATCTGCGGCCTGTAATCAGGACACAGTATGGAGGCCATTATGTTGCCGCCGAAGGCAGGCCTTATCTGGACGAGATTTCCCGTCTCCCCGTCTATCTCAAGCGAGGTGCAGTCCGCCGTAAGCCCGGTGCGGAGCCTCGCGGCAACGCGCGGGATAAAAGACCTTCCCACCGGCGTTGCGCCAGCAAGCACGATGGAGGGCTTCTGTTCCTCGATAATCCTCAGGAGCGCGCCTGCATATGTATCATCATTGAATTTCCCGAAAACAGGATCGCTGCACAGATACACCCTGTCCGCGCCCCATTTCACAAGCTCACCTGCCTCTGATTCATCCGCTCCGAGGAGCACGGCCAGCAGTTGCGAACCGAGTTCATCCGCGAGCCTCCTGCCCGCGCCGAGCAGCTCAAGGGATACAGGGGCCACCCTGCCCTCCCTCTGTTCCGCAAACACGAGCACGTCCTTATAATCTGCGAATTTCCTTGCGGAATCAGACGCGGCGGGCTCTGTTTCTATTATCGCGCCCTCGGGACATACCGGCAGGCACGTGGTGCAGGCATTGCAGTATTCATTGATGAACGCCCTGCCGTCTCTCATCTCTATGGCGTCGAACGGGCATGAATCCACGCATGTCTCGCAGCCCGTACACTTGTCCTGCCTGACTATTATAGACATTTGATCTTCCTCAGCTCCTTTATTAAGATATCCACCTGTTCTTCCGGCCCGCCTTCAATCATCATCCTGCCGGCCTTTGTCTCGGGCGCAAAGATACTCTTCACCTTCGTGGGAGAGCCCTTCAGCCCGAGGCTGTCTTCATCGGCCTCTATATCGGCCTTTCCCATCATCCTGATCTGCGCCTTTTTTGCGGCCATTTTCCCCTTCAGGGAAGGCATCCTCGGCTGGTTCAACTCCTTGACCACCGTGAGCAGCACGGGCAGGGGGGATTCGACCACGTCATATCCCTCATCCATGAGCCTCTGCACCCTGATGGTATTGTCCCTTATCCATTCTATGTTTCTCACGTAAGAGACATGCGGGATGTCCAGGAACTCCGCTGTCTCGGGCCCTACCTGCGCGGTGTCGCCGTCTATTGCCTGCTTGCCGCAGAAAACAATATCAGCGCCGAGTTTCCTGATTGCGCCGGCAAGGGCATAGGATGTGGCCCATGTGTCCGAGCCTGCAAAGGCCCTGTCCGACAGGAGCACTGCGTCATCGGCCCCCATGGAAATTGCTTCACGCAGAGAGCTCTCCGCCTGCGGCGGTCCCATGGTCAGCGCGGTCACCCTGGCTCCGAGGTCTTCCTTTATCCGCACGGCGGCCTCGAGCGCATGAAGGTCAAAGGGATTGATAATGCTCGGCACCCCTTCCCTCATGAGGGTGTTTGTCTCGGGATTGATCTTTATCTCAGCGGTGTCCGGCACCTGTTTTATGCAGACGATAATATTCACTGCGCCCTATCCTCCCTGCCTCTTTTTCGCGGTCTCTTTTATGAGAGACTGTCCTATGATATTCCTCTGTATCTGGTTTGTGCCTTCATATATCTGGAGAATCTTTGCATCGCGCATCATCTTCTCAACAGGGTACTCCCGCATGTAGCCGGAGCCTCCCATAACCTGCACCGCATCAACCGTAACCTTCATCGCCACATCGGTTGCAAACAGCTTGGCCATGGCGGATTCTTTCGACACATCCCTGGCGCCGCTGTCGATATATCTGGCAACCGAATATACAAGGGCCCTCGCCGCCTCTATCTGCGTGGCCATGTCCGCAAGCATGTGCTGGACGGCCTGGAAGCTGATCACGGGAGCGCCGAACTGGCGCCTCTCCTTCGCAAAGTTCACCGCAGCCTCGAACGCGCCCTGCGCAACGCCCACTCCCTGTGCGCCCACGCCGGTCCTTGATTTGTCAAGTGTCTTCATGGCGACGATAAACCCCATCCCCTGCCTTCCGATAAGATTCTCTTTGGGAATGCGGCAGTCTTCAAATATCAGCTCCCTTGTGGAGGAGGCCCTTATGCCCATCTTGTTCTCCTTTTTGCCGAAGGTAAAGCCCGGCGTGCCTTTTTCAACGATAAAGGCCGAGGCCCCTCTTGCGCCCTTTGCCCTGTCCGTAATCGCTATCACGGTGTATATCTCCGCCTCGCCGCCGTTGGTTATCCACTGCTTTGTGCCGTTGAGCACGTATTCCTCACCTTCCAGCCTCGCGGTGGTCTGTACCCCGGCCGCGTCACTGCCGGCATTCGCCTCTGTAAGGGCGAATGCAACGAGCCGCCTGCCTGATGCAATGTCAGGGAGATATTTTTTCTTCTGCTCCTCGGAGCCGAACAGAAGTATCGGATATGTCCCGAGGGCATTGGCTGCGTACGACGTTGAGACACCGAGGCATGCCCTGCTCAGCTCCTCGATGGCTATGGACAGCTCAAAGCCTCCCTTGCCAAGGCCACCGTATTCCTCGGGGATATAAAGCCCGAAGAAATCCGACTGTGCAAGTGCCTTCATGATATCCCACGGGAACTCCTCTTTTTCATCCAGCTCGGCCCTGACAGGCACTATCTTTTCATCCGCTATCTGCCTGGCCAGATCCCTTATCATCAACTGCTCTTCATCCAAGAAATAGTCCATTTACTCCTCCTGAAAAATATCCGCAGACTTTCTACCGGCTAAATATTAACCTTACCAGTGGCATAAAAATACCGCCAGCGGGGCAGAGGAGTCTGCCGGGAAAGCTTTATCTGCGATTCCTTCATTGGTAACAGCTCAGCCCCCTCCCCCTAACCCCCTCCCAACGGGAGGGGGACTTGTTTCATTCTGCACCCTATTCTGTTAAAGTTCCAAAATCACATCGCCTTATGGCCGTTGAACCCGCAACTTGCAACCCGCAACCCGGAACTCTCCTGCCCGTTTATGCAACACTAAGGTTAATTCACCACTTCATCAGCGCAGACGCCCACGTCAGCCCCGCACCGAACGCCTCGAGCAGCACATAATCGCCCTTTTTGATCCTGCCCGCCCTCACAACCTCATCGAGCGCTATGGGAATCGAGGCGCTTGACGTATTGCCGTACCTGTCAAGATTGACAGCTACCCTGTCCATGGGCAGTTTGAGCCTCCTGGCGGTTGCACTTATAATCCTGAGATTCGCCTGGTGCGGGATCAGCATTGCAAGCTCCGAGGGCTCCACGTTGTTTGCCTTCAGCGTGCTGAGGACGAGCTTTTCAAGTGTCCTTACCGCAACCTTGAATGTCTCATTGCCCTTCATCTTTATGAAATGCATCCCTTCCCTCACGGTCTTCAGCGACGGGGGATTCTCCGAGCCGCCGCCGGGCAGGCAGATGAAATCCCACAGGGTGCCGTCCGAGTAAAGATGGGTCGACAATATGCCGCTCCTCCCCCTCGTGGGCTCCAGCACCACAGCGCCCGCGCCGTCGCCGAACAGGACACACGTGGTCCTGTCCTTCCAGTCAAGGAACCTCGAGTTAAGCTCCGCCCCTACAAGGAGCAGCTTCCGGGATGCACCGGTCCTGATGAATTTATCAGCTACCGACAGGCCGTACAGGAAACCGCTGCACGCTGCATTGAGGTCAAACGCCGCTGCATTTGAAGCCCCGAGTTTCCTCTGCAGGATCGACGCGGTTGAAGGCATCGGCATGTCGCCGCTCATCGTTGCAACGATTATAAGGTCTATCTCCCGCGGTTTCACTCCCGCCGCCTGCAGCGCCTGCCTTGACGCCTCGAGGCAGAGGTCGGAATTGGTCTGCCTGTCTCTTGCTATTCTCCGCTGTTTGATGCCTGTTCTTTCGGTAATCCATTCGTCGGATGTATCCACCTTTTTCTCAAGGTCAAAGTTGTCAAGGACCTTTTCCGGGACGTAGGAGCCTGTGCCCGTTATTTTACTCTTCCATTGCAACCGCTTCCCTCCCCGAAAGTCCTCTGTTGAATTCCTCTGAAATGATGTCAAGAATTCCCTTACTGTGAAAGGCTCCCGCAACCTTTACGGCGTTCTTTATGGCCTTGGAGGTTGAGCGGCCGTGGCTGATGATGCACGGCTTGCTGATACCCAGAAGCGGGGCGCCGCCGTACTCCGAATAATCTGTCTTCTTCTTGAAGTTCTGGAGCGCATTCTTCAGAAACAGGGAGCCTATCTTTCCGGAGGCGTTCTCCAGTATCTCCCTCTTCAGCATCTTTGACATGGCCTCGGCCAGGCCTTCACTTACCTTAAGGGCTATGTTGCCGACAAATCCGTCGCACACCACGACATCGGCCTCGCCGGAGAAAATGTCCTTGCCCTCGATATTGCCCATGAAATTTATGTGTGAATCCTTTATAAGTTTAAACGACTCCCTTGTCAGTTCATTGCCCTTTGCATCTTCCTCGCCGATACCGAGAAGCCCCACCCTCGGGCTTTCAATATCGAAGATGTATCTCGCATAGGCCTCTCCCATGATTGCGAACTGATACAGGTGGAGCGGCTTGCAGTCCACGTTTGCACCGGCATCTATCAATACAAAGTGATCCTTCAGGGAAGGCATGACGGCGGCGATTGCAGGCCTCTCGACACCCGGAAGCTTTCCCAGCACATACAGGGATGTCGCCATGACAACCCCGGAATTGCCCGCGCTGACCATTGCATCGGCATCTCCGGACTTGACAAGATCCACCGCAACCCTTACGGAAGAATCCTTTTTCCGCCTCAGGGCTGCAAGCGGGGATTCGTCCATTTCAACTATCTGCGAGGCGTGCTTTATGGTTACAGGCAGGTCCGAGCAGTCCCTCTTTTTGAGCTCGGAATATATCTCGGCTTCATTGCCGACGAGTATGACCGAGATGTTCCTGTCTTCATTAAGCGCCTCGATCGCGCCTTCAACGGTTGCGGCAGGGGCATAATCCCCGCCCATTGCGTCAAGAGCTATCTTCATGCAGATTCTTTTTCAATAACCTCGAGTATCTTTTTGCCTCTGTAACTTCCACAGCTCATGCATACCCTGTGGGGAAGTTTGGGTTCCTGGCACTCCGGGCAGACGGTTATATTCGGCAGACTGATTTTCCAGTTTGCGCGTCTCTTGTCCCTCCTGGCTCTGGAATGTCGGGAAGTTGGATTTGCCATTTCTACTCCTTTCGGTCGTTTATTAGTTCCATGATTTTCTTAAGAGGAGCCAGCCTGGGGTCTATTTCTCCTGTGCCGCATTCGCACGGTTCCTCATTCAGGTCCCTTCCGCATCCCGGGCATATTCCCATGCACTCCGGTATGCACAGGGGTTTCATGGGAAGCGACAACAGCACCTGCTCCTTGACGATGTCAGGAATATCTATCTCGTCGCTGGTATAAAAACCTATATCCATTTCCCCGGCTGTCAGCTCCTGCTCGGGCTCTGTTCCGATATCCTCTGCCGGGGTATACTCTTCCCTGAAAGACATATCCAGCGGATAAGAAAAGTCCCTCAGGCAGCGGCTGCATGTCAGGGAAACGGATATCTTTACAGTACCCTCGACGAGTACCCTCCTGCCGAACCTGAACAGCCTGATAAAGACATCGGCTGTATCCGGACCTGCGGATTCACTTACCGCCACCGGCAGCTTCAGCTCATGCTGCACTCCCTCCGCGGTAATATCGGAAACATTCAGCCGCATATCAAAGACCTTCCGAATT
>JAADFS010000033.1 GCA_013152795.1 Deferribacteres bacterium | reverse complement strand
CGACAGTATTTTATGTCACTGTAAGGAGAATACAGACACAAGAATATCTCAACCTATCCCTCGCCATAGAGAAATAAACGAAGATCTGGCAAGGCATATAAAATTGCTGTCAAAAGAGAGCGACATGGGCTTGCTTGCTGCGTGTATTGACAAGTATCCCTTCCCGGTCTTAATATACACATATAGTTACACATATAGGAGGCGTGATGAAAAGAACAAACATTATGCTCACTGACGAGCAGCATTCCCTCCTTACCGAAATTGCGGGCAGGGAAGGAAGCTCCCTGGGAGAGAAAGTAAGGGAAGCCATCAACCGCGTGTATAACATGGGCGATTATATTCAGAGGAAGAAAGAGATCGCTATCGAGGCATATAAGGAGGGGCTTATCAGCCTCGGCAAACTCTCCGAGATTCTCGGGCTTGATCAGGTCTCGACAAGAAACTATCTGAAGGAAAGGGGCATAAACCTTCAGGTACAGGATAAGAAAGGACTGCTCCGGGATATTATAAATGCCTGAAATCATCTTTGACTGTTGTGTCCTCAGCAATTTCGCCCTTACGGATACGTTGTGGATTATCGAGAAATTATATACTCCGAAAGCTTACTTAACCGATCTGGTTAATGTCGAGGTAATCAGGGGGATTCAAAACGGGTATGAGTGGCTTGAGTCGGTCAACATGGCCGTTAAAAAGGGACGTATAAAAGAGGTTTTCCTCAGAAGAAAACCGGAAAAGCAGCTTTTTGAAAAGCTGTCGGTTTCACTCGGCGCCGGTGAAGCCTCAAGTATTGCCGTGGCAAAAACAAGAGGGTTTGTCTTTGCCTCAGATGACAGGGCGGCAAGGAATGAAGCCGAATTACTCGGTGTTCCCTTAACGGGAACCATCGGGATTCTCCTTAAGGCAGTAAAGAAAAATGTTATAAGCATCCGGCAGGGCAATCAGGTATTAAAGGCCATGATCGGCAATGGATTCCACTGTCCGGTAAAATCGCTTTCTGATATCAGGAAATAAGATGGCTCAAAGAGAATATGGCAAGACCGCTTCGGATACAATATGCCGGTGCATTGTATCATATCACGCGCCGGGGGGATATCGAAGAGCTATCTTCAAAGACGACAGCAATCGAAAGAAAATCTTGGAGATTCTCAACGAGGTCACTTAAACCTTACGGTGGCATAAAATATTGCTCTTCAGAGGGTGCAGGAAAAACATAGAATTCCATTCTGCACCCGTAGCCTTTAACTCTGAACTCACTTCCCCGCCAGACTCCTCTGCCCCGCCGGCGCTATCTTATGTCACTGTAAGGTTAACATTAAAGAGCGGACGGCTTTCTGTCGATAAAATATCTGGAGATGTCTTTTCATGAGGGATGATTAAGAAAATCAAAATAGAACAGTTAAAACCCGGGATGTATGTGCATGATTTCAACTATCCCTGGCTGAAACATCCCTTCCTCGGCACCACCACAAAGGTCAAAGATGAAAAAACCATAGAGAAGATCGCGGGCTGCGGGATACGCGAATTATATATCGACACGGACAAGGGCTTGGATGCCGATGCGCCGACGGAACAGGAGGTCAGCCGGGATATTCAGGCGAAACTCGACAGGATCGGCCAGGGAAGGCAGGAAAGAAAGTATATCGTACCGCTGAGGCATGAGATTGCCAAGGCAGAGGCCATTAAAAAAGAGGCCCGACAGACTGTCAGGAGCATAATGGAGGAGGCGAGGTTCGGCAGGCGTATCACCACCGAGAGGGTCGAGCCGGTTGTGGAGAAAATGATCGAATCGATTCTCAGGAACCAGGATGCCTTAATATGCCTCGGGAGGATCAAGGAGGCCGATGAATACACGTATATGCACTCAATGAGTGTATGCGTGCTGATGCTCTCCTTCGGCAGATACCTGGGGTTCAATGACCGGCAGTTGAAAGAGGTCGGCATCGGGGCCATGCTGCATGATGTGGGAAAGATGAAGGTCCCCCTCAAGATACTGAACAGCAGGAGACCGCTGAGTGACAGGGAATTCAGCCAGATCAAAAGACATGTGGAGTACAGCAATGTCCTGCTCGAAGAAACAGGGGGCATAGCCGAGACATCCGTCATTCTGGCCTCCGAGCATCACGAGAGGGTAGACGGAACGGGCTACCCCCACGGCCTTAAAGGCGAGCAGATCAGCTTTTACGGACAGGCCGCGGCCATAGCGGATGTGTACGACGCCATGACTTCCAAGAGGTGCTATCAGCGCAGGTACGAGCCCACTGAGGTGTTAAAAAAGCTTTATGAGTGGAGCGGTCACTATAATCCGGAGCTCGTGCAGCACTTTATACGCTGCATCGGGATTTACCCTGTGGGCTCACTGGTAAGGCTTGAGAGCGGGCTTCTTGCCGTGGTTATTCAGCATAGTGAGAAAGACCTCCTGCATCCCGTTGTCCGGGTTATCTATGACACGAAAAGGGATAAGTTCGTCTTGACCTATGACATCGATCTCTCACAACCGGGCAAAGGCGGCCCGGACAGGATTGTATGTTCCGAGTCATCGGATAAATGGAGAATAAGGACGGAGAGATATTTGTAAGCCCCTTGTCTCCTGTCCACCGGAAGGTATCGCAGAATAAAGCTTTCCCGGCAGACTCCCCTGCCCCGCCGGCGGTATTTTATGCCACTGTAAGGTCAACTGTAAGGAAATGGCATAAAAAATCCGAAAACACTATCTAAAGGGGAAGCGGAGGCGGAAAAAAAACACGGTCATGATAAAAAAGATAAAAACCGAACAGTTAAAGGTAGGAATGTATGTCCATGATTTCAACTGCGGGTGGCTGCGGCATCCTTTCCTGACCAACAGCGCAAAGATCAGGGACGACAAAACCATTGAGAAGATCATCGATGCCGGCATACGCGAACTGTACATTGACACGGACAAGGGACTGGACGTTGCAGGTGCGCCGACAGAGAAGGAAGTGAAGCAGGAGATACAGGCCGAGCTCAACAGGATCGCTGCCAAGCCGAAACCGGATAATATAAAAAGCGTCTCCGTGCAGGAAGAGCTTATACGGGCCAAGGAAATCAAAAAAGAGGCAAAGAAAACCGTCCAGAAAATCATGGAGGACATACGGCTCGGCAGGCAGTTGGAGCTTGAAAAAGCGGAGCACGTTGTCGGCAAAATGGTTAATTCCATATTCCGCAACAAGGACGCCCTGGCAAGCCTCGGCAGGATCAAGAAAACGGATGAGTATACCTTTTTTCATTCCGTGGGCGTCAGCGTGCTGATGATCTCTTTCGCCAAGCATCTCGGTCTGGATCCCGAGCTTATAAAAATCATCGGCACAGGGGCCTTGCTGCATGATATCGGCAAGATGAAGGTGCCCCTTGAAATCCTCAACAAACCGGGCAGACTGACCGAGGATGAATTTGCAAAGATCAAGGAGCATGTGGAGCACGGACGGCGTATCCTGAAGGAATATCCCGGCATTGATGAAGTCTCCGTCCTTGTAGCCGCCCAGCACCACGAGCGGTTTGACGGATCAGGTTATCCCAACGGCCTGAAAGGGGATGCAATCAGCAAATTCGGCCAGATGGCGGCGATTGCGGATGTGTATGATGCAATAACATCGGACAGGTGCTATCACAAGGGGATGCTGCCCACCGAGGCCCTGAGAAAAATTTTCGAATGGGGCGAGTTTCACTTTAACAAGGAACTGGTGCACCAGTTTATCCGGTGCATGGGGATATACCCTGTCGGTACGCTTGTAAGCCTGGAAAGCGGCCTGCTCGGCATAATCCTCGATCGCGGGGAGAAAAGCCTGCTGCATCCGACCGTCAGGATTGTCTATGATATGAAAAAGGGCAGGTACGTCACCCCCTATGACGTAGACCTCGCGCAGCCTTTAAACGGCGGCGGAGACAGGGTCAAGAGTTATGAATCGCCGGCCCGCTGGAAAATAAAGCTTGAGAATTACCTGTAGGCATACGCCCGTCCTGCGCGTGTTTGCATACCGCCTTTGATTTTCCCTGCCCCCGGACATTACAATAATCTCTAATCTTTGTCTTAACCTTAATGTTGCATAAACGTGCAGGAGAGTTGCGGGCTGCAAAATGACAAAAACAACTCTTTTCATATCTCCCCCGGGTGACAGGCACATGAGAGAGGCCGTGTTCAGGGAAATCATCACCCTCTGCCCTGATAATGATTATTCCCGCATCCTGTATCTCGGGCCGAACAATTTCATCCTTGAGGCGGTGCGTGACCGTTTCTTCAATTATTTCCGCACGGCCACCGGCAAATCCGCTTACATCCCCTTTCAGTGCCTTACAATAAGACAGCTTGCCGCAGGTCTCCACGATGCATACGCGGCGGAGAGCATAATCTCCGACCGCATGAAAACTCTTATACTCTGTGAAAAACTCGGCCAAAGGAGCATCGGTCATGCAAGGCTTTTATCCGGCCTGCTGGAGAAGATCAGGCACTATATTCCGGGGCAGGACATTGCCCGGTTAAAAGATGAGATAAGGCATCTGATATTTGATGAAAAGGCCGCCGGCAGGGCGGTGGAGGCACTGGAAATCCTCCGGTCTTACGAAGATGAATTAAGAGAGAAAAACATCATCGACCATGAGGGCGTGCTGAAAAACAGCATTCCGCTCATCAGGGAGAGGTTTAATGCCCCGGGTTCTTCATTCTCGGCTGAGGCGGTCGTTGTCGACGGTTTTTTTGACCCAACACCCCTGGAGCTGGAAATCCTCAGGGCGCTTATAGATAAATCGCATAAGGCCTGGCTCCTCGCCGAGGAGGATACGGGAATCCTGGAGTATTTCAAAGCGGAAATCACCCCGGCAACAGTGAGGAAAGCGGAGGCCGCGGCGCACAGGGAGAATGCAGGCTATTACATCTATTCCTCCATGGAAGAGGAGGTGGAGGGAATCGCCCGGAACATAAAAAAGCTCATCCTCGACGGCCTTAAACCATGGGAGATAACAGTATGTTTCCCCGTGCTTTCAAAGTATATCCACATGACCAGGAGAATTTTCCGGAAATACGGCATCCCCCTGAACGTGGAGGAATACAACCTGTCCGCCGCGCAGCCTTTCATGGCCTTGCAGGACATGATCGCCTGTATTGAAGGGGATTACTCGCGGAATGATTTTCTCGCCTTTCTTACTTCACCGTACTTTCAGAAAATCCCCCCTGTTGTCAGGGAGCGGGCCGTGAGCTATTCATACGCCGCCGGCATAGTCAAGGGAAAAGACCACTGGCTCTCCATCAGGGAAACCCTCCTGAACTCAGCGCCGGAGGACATCACCGCATATGACAGGGGGCCGGTCGATGAATTCCAGGAGGGACTGAACCGGATAATCGGTATCCTGGAAGACATCCGGCAGAGAAAAGATATCACGTCTTTCGCCGATGCATTTGAATCAGCACTGGACGCACTCGGGTTCTTACGCGGCATGGATATTCCGGGTGCGGGCCTCTCCGGAGAGGCGGTATCAGCCAGGATCAGCCACAGCCTTTCCGAACTGAGAAGGTTTGCCGGTCTCTGCGGCACAGGGGATAAAGGCCTTGAGGAGCCGGTGTTTTATCTGAAGTATCTCCTGCAGGACCTGAAGGGCTCGGACACGGACAGGGAAGGGGTCAGGGTTGTTCCCTTTGAGCTGGCGGCAGGGATCGAGACCGGTGCGCTGTTTTTCGGGGGAATGCTGGAAGGGGACTTTCCGTCCAGGCCCGACATTGACCCCATACTGCCGGAAAAAGTCAAAAAGGCCCTGGGAATGCCTTATCTTGAATATTACCTCAGGAGGCAGAGATCATATTTCAGGAGACTCCTTAATGTCTCCGCCGTTGAGCCGTTTTTTTCCTGTCCCTCTTCAGAGGGCGACAAGGTTCTTCTCCCCTCGCCCTTTCTTGACTGGGCCGCAGGCATGAAGCCGCCGGAGCCGGACATATTTACAGAAGAAGATGTCCTCATCAGGGAGGGGGCTGCTGACAAGGGCCGGCCGCAGGCCGAAATCTTCCGGTGGGGGAAGACGCATTTCAGCACCGAGGCGCGCGCTGCCCTGCGCAGGCTGAGTGCGGCTGCGGCAAAGGGACCTTTCAGTGTGACGGGCATTGATTATTACAGGAAATGCCCGCTGCGTTTTTATATCGAGAAAGTGCTCGGCCTTGAAATGCAGAGGCCGCCGCGGTTTGAGGTTCAGGCAAGACTGTGGGGAACCCTGGCGCACAGGACAATGGAATACCTATTCAGAGACGGCGACACTGAACCCGAGGCACTGGAGGAAAAGATATTCCGGGGGCTTGAGAAAAGCCTGAAGGAGTTTCCCATAGGTGCGTTCTGGTCAAGGGTTGCAAGGGAGATATTTAAGACGCTCCTGCCCCTGCTGAAAGAACAGGAGGCGGATATAAGGATGCAGGGGTTCGCTCCCCGCATAGTTGAGAAGCATATAGAGGCCGAGATCAGCGGACTTGCGCTGAGAGGGTTGATCGACAGGGTGGACTTCAGAACACACGATGCGCCGGATGCAGCAGGGGTCACGGTCTCGCTCCTGGACTATAAAACCGGAACGCCTGACGCGGACAGCCTTCAACTGCCGCTTTATGCGGCCATGTGGCAGAGAAACTTCTCAGAGCCGGTGGAAAGGGTGGGTTATTATTCACTGAAGGAAGGCAGGGTGCGCTGGTATCCCAGGAGGACGGGGATGGAGGAATTCGTGCAGGATGCCGTGCGTAAGGCCGGAGAGATTGCGGAAGCCATAAGAAACGGGATATTCCCTGCCGAGCCGGCAAGGGAGGTGGAGTGCAGGTACTGCTGCCACAGCCCGTTATGCAGGGGCGGCGCCTGAAGGCCGGGAGTTATAGCGGCAGTCGATGAAAAAGTTCCGCGGGCGCGCGGCACATAAACCGGACACAAAAAAGGACTTACGGGATTCCGTAAGTCCTTGATTTTTCTTTGGTAGCGGGGGGCGGATTTGAACCACCGACCTTCGGGTTATGAGCCCGACGAGCTACCAGACTGCTCCACCCCGCGACATATATAACATACTGTAAAATAATTTAAAAAGTCAATATGCCACTTACGGCATTATTATGTGGAAATTATATCTTCCTCCGTCGTCATCAGTGGTTGTGAGCACAGCCATATTCGTTAACCTTACAGTGGTATAAAAATACCGCCCCTCCTCCCCCCTGCACCCTCTTCATAGCCGTTGAACTCAGAACCAGGAACCCGCAACGCGGACCTTTTCTGCACGTTTATGCAACATTAATGTATTCACAAATAATGAAAATGATACAACCTGCCACTGCACGTGCTGAAGAAAAAGGCACACATCATCTGTTAAAATTATTCATGCCCGGGTCACTTTACATCCATATCCCTTTCTGCGTGAAAAGGTGCATTTACTGCGATTTTGTATCCGGAGTGTATGATCCTGCAAAGGCGGATGCCTGTATAAAAGCGCTGCAGAAAGAGTTAGCCGGGATACCGGAGGGCACGGCCCTGTCGACTCTCTACATAGGCGGCGGCACACCCACGGTGCTTCCGGCCGGCATGCTTGCGGAGCTGATCAGCCGCATCTTCAGCCGTTTCAGGTTCATGGAGGATTATGAGGCCACGATCGAGGCAAATCCCGGTACCCTGGACAGGGAAAAGGCCGGGCTCATCCGGTCTTCGGGCATAAACAGAATCAGCATAGGGGTCCAGTCCTTCAACAGGGCCGAGCTTGAGTTCCTGGGCAGGATACACTCGCCCGGCGAGGCCGAGCAGGCGGTGCGTATCGCGCGGGATGCAGGGTTTGACAATACAGGCATAGACCTGATATACGGGATCCCGGGGCAGGATATGGACAGTTGGAAGAAAACCCTCCGGAAGGCGGTGAGCCTGATGCCCGAGCACATCTCCACATATGAGCTGACCGTGGAGAAAGGGACGGTGCTTTATGAGCAGTTGAATGCCGCCACCCCCCGCGCGGAAAACAGGTTCAGGCTCCCGGAGGAGGCAACCGTCATAGAGATGTACGAATACACGATCGACTATTTAAAGTCCGAGGGATTCATCCACTATGAGATATCCAACTTTGCCGTGCCCGGCTGGCAATGCAGGCACAATCTGAATTACTGGGACAGGGGCGAGTATTACGGGGTCGGCCCGGGGGCGCATTCATTCTTAAGTGGAAAGAGATACTGCAACACACCCGTCCTGGATGAATATATCAGGGCCGTGTCGGAAAGCGGGCGTCCTGCATGTAATGCCGAGGACATAACCGGCGACAGGGCACTGTCGGAGGCCGTGTTTCTCGGATTAAGGAAAACCGAGGGCCTGTGCCTGGAGTCTCTTGCGAGGCTCTACAGGCAAAACATTCTCAGCCGCTACAGCAAAGAGATAAGCACGCTTGAGGATGCCGGACTGGTGGAGATAGTGAGCGTGGCCTGTTCCTATGAGACCAGCCTGAGGCTTACGCGGAAAGGGCTCCTTCTTTCAAATGAGGTTTTTGAGAAATTTATGTAAATAGGTTAAGCTTAATTGTCGGATATGTCCCGCTTTGCATAAACGTGCAGGGGAGTCTGCCGGAAAAAACGGGAAAAAGGCCGTTCTCCGTGTCGGTTAACCGTGTCCGTTTCTGTTGTGTGTCTTTTACGGTCACGAACAACGGACACGAATCACGGGCATATGCCACTGTAAGGGTTACAAGGTGATAGGATTTTGAATGATCAAGAATTTTGAACCGAAATGGATTGCATGGGAGATAACAAGAAGGTGCAATCTCGCCTGCGTTCACTGCCGCTCCTCTTCCGGCGCAGAGGTCAGGGAACACCCTGATTTCTCCACGGAAGAGGCATACAGGATTATCGACGACATCACGAGTTATGCCATGCCCGTCGTTGTCCTCTCCGGCGGCGAACCCCTGCTCAGGGAGGATGTCTTTGATATAGCCCGGTACGGCACTGACAAGGGTTTAAGGATGTGCCTTGCCACCAACGGCACCCTCGTCACCGCTGAGGTATGCGGGAAAATCAAGGCGGCGGGCATCAGGATGGTGTCCCTCAGCCTTGACGGCGCCTCTGCGGGGGTGCATGATGATTTCCGGAAGCAGGAAGGCGCATTCACAGGCACGATAAACGCTGCAGGGCTTTTCAGGAAACACGGCATTGAATTTCTTGTCAACTCATCCTTTACCAGGCGGAACCGGAAGGACATCGCCGCTGTGTACCGGCTGGCAAAGGACCTGGGGGCCGCGGCGTGGTACATGTTCATGATCGTTCCCACGGGCCGGGGCATGGACATTATGGAAGAGCTCATCCCGAAAGAGGACTACGAGGAGATACTCGAGTGGCATTACGAGATGGAGAAAAACGAAGACTCCATGCTTGTAAGGCCCACCTGTGCGCCCCATTATTACAGGATCGTGCTGCAGAAACAGAAGGAGGAAGGGAAAAAGTTCGAGCGCAGGAGCCTCAAGTTTTCAACCGGCGGCTCCAAGGGCTGCATCGCCGGACAGGTGATAGCGCTTATCGACGTTGACGGCAATGTCCTGCCGTGCAGCTATTTCCCTAAAGCAGCAGGCAATATCAGGGAGAAATCCTTCAGGGATATCTGGGAGGACTCGGACCTGTTCAGGGAATTGAGGGACTTCAGGAAATACAAGGGGAAGTGCGGCTCCTGCGAATACATACACGTATGCGGCGGCTGCCGGGCAAGGGCATACGCCATGTGCGGGGACTATCTTGAAGAAGACCCTTTCTGCGGGCATGTTCCGAGGAGATTGAAAAGACAAGGCGGGTGAGCCTGCCCGCAGGCGATGTTTTTATGCCACGGGAAGTTAAGGTTTACACACAACGCAGACACGGAGGTTTTATGAACGATGTTTTTCTGAAGGCCTGCCGCGGGGAAGCGGTTCCGTACACGCCTGTATGGATCATGCGCCAGGCAGGAAGGTATCTGCAGCAGTACCAGGCGGTGCGCAGGAAGGTCGATTTCCTGACGCTCTGCAAGACACCCGAGCTTGCCGCCGAGGTGACAATACAGCCGGTGGATATCCTGGGAGTCGATGCAGCCATTCTCTTTTCGGACATACTCATCCCGGTGGAGGCCATGGGGATGGAGCTTGAATTTATAGACAGCAGGGGGCCTGTGTTATCCCCGCCGGTACGTGATGAAGATTCACTTAACAGGCTTTCCGTCCCTGACCCTGAAGAGAAGACGGGCTTTGTAATGCAGACAATCCGGATTCTGAGGAAAGAGCTCCAAGACAGGGTGCCGCTTATCGGCTTTTCAGGCGCGCCTTTTACAACGGCAACCTACATGATAGAGGGCGGGACATCAAAGAATTTCCTGAATACAAAAAAGATGATCTTCCGCTCTCCTGAATTGTACGCCGCGTTAATGGAAAAGATAACCCGCACGATCACCGCATACCTAAAGGCGCAGATAGAGGCCGGCGCCCAGGCGGTTCAGCTCTTTGATACATGGGGCGGAATATTTTCACCGGCGGATTTCAGGGAATACGCCCTGCCTTATGTTACAGGGATTATCAGCGAGCTCAGGGGCTGGCTTGAATCCCGGAACGCCGGGCACGTGCCTGTCATATATTATGTCGGAGAGACAGGGGGGCTGCTGGAGGAGATCAGGTCATGCGGGGCGGATGTGTACGGAATCGACTGGAGGATAAACCTGGATGACGCCGCAAGGAGGCTCGGCAGTGATGCAGTGGTGCAGGGCAATCTTGATCCTGCGGCACTGTTTCTGCCAAGGCACGGGATAGAAGGGCGCGTAAGGGATATCCTCGGCAGGGCATCTTCGGCCCGCGGCCATATCTTTAACCTCGGGCACGGCGTCCTTCCTGAAACGCCGCCTGAGAATGTTATCGCACTGGTGGAGATGGTTCACCATCTGAGCGGGGAATAAAGTTCCCTACCGGCGGTTCAGTATTTACACCTTTACCCATATGCGGAGCCCTACGGGTGGGCGGTATTTCCCCTCACATAATTCAGCAGTCCGCCTGCAAGTATGATCTCCCTCTGTCTCTGCGTGAGGCCGTGCTCGGCCGTGTATGTCCTGCCTGTTTTCACGTCCTTAAAAGTAACAGCGGGGGCCTCCCTCACCTCCCTTGCAATGTCAGGGAATTCAATCTCCGCATCCTGTTCATCGTACACCTCAGGGGCGACCGTGAGCGGGAGGATACCGAAGTTTATCAGGTTGTCCCTGTGGATACGGGCAAAGGACTTTGCAAGAACCGCCCTGACCCCGAGGTACATGGGCGCAAGCGCGGCGTGCTCCCTGCTTGAGCCCTGGCCGTAGTTTATCCCGCCGAGAATGATACCGCCGCCGGATGAGCGGGCCCTTGCGGGAAAGCCGGGGTCTGTCTTGGAAAACACATACTCTGATATTGCCGGGATATTCGAGCGCAGGGGCAGTATCTTGGCCCCGGCAGGCATGATGTCATCCGTGGTTATGTTGTCACCGACCTTCAGCAGCACCTTTGTCTTCAGTGACTTCTCGAGGGGACCCTTTACGGGAAACGGCTTGATATTCGGGCCCCGCTCAATTTGGACCTTGTCGGGTTCCTCTGATGGGGGAATGATCATTGAGTCATCTGTGATATAGCTCGCGGGAAGCGCAACCTTTACGGGTGCCTTCATCACGTCACGCGGGTCGGTTATCCTGCCGGTCACAGCGGAAGCCGCTGCGGTCAGCGGGCTGCACAGATAAGACTGGTCCCCCGGGGTGCCGCTCCTGCCGGGGAAATTCCTGTTGAATGTTCTCAGGGTTACGGCCCCTGTGGGCGGTGATTGACCCATGCCGATGCACGGGCCGCAGGTGCATTCAAGCACCCTTGCACCAGCGGATATGAGGACCGCTAAGGCGCCGTTTTCAGTGATCATCTGAAATGCCTGACGTGAGCCCGGGCTTATCGTAAGGCTCACATCAGGATGTACCTTCCTGTTCTCAAGTATCTTGGCCGCAGCCATGAGGTCGGCATACGATGAGTTGACACAACTGCCGATGCAGACCTGCTGCACGGGGATGCCTTCAACCTCCCTGACCCGCTTCACGTTATCAGGGCTTGACGGAGCGGCTATAAGTGGCTCCAGGGCGCCGACATCCACATCCATCTCCCCGTCATATCCGGCATCCGGGTCGGGCCTGAGCTCCGTCCAGTCGTTTTCGCGGCCCTGGGCCTTAAAAAAGGCCAGTGTCTGCTCATCCGAGGGGAATATGGAGGACGTTGCACCGAGCTCGGCCCCCATGTTGGTTATCGTGGCCCTCTCGGGCACGGTCAGGTTCTTTATGCCCTCCCCCCCGTATTCGATGATCCTGCCGACGCCGCCTTTTACGGTCAGGCGCCTGAGGATTTCAAGGATGATGTCCTTTGCTGTGACCCCTGTGCCGCAGGAGCCTGTCAGCCTCACCTGAAGAATCTCAGGCATAGACAGCCAGAAAGGCTCGCCTGCCATTGCAAGGGCCACGCTGAGCCCGCCTGCGCCTATGGCAAGCATGCCCACGGCTCCGGCGTTCGGTGTGTGGCTGTCCGAACCAAGAAGGGTCCAGCCCGGCCTGGAGAAACGCTCCAGGTGCACCTGGTGGCATATGCCGTTGCCCGGCCTTGAAAAATAAATCCCGTATTTGGCCGCTATGGTCCGTAGGAACCTGTGGTCGTCGGCATTCTCAAAACCCGTCTGAAGGGTGTTGTGGTCAACATAACTCACAGAGAGTTTCGTCCTGACGCGGGGGATGCCCATTGCCTCGAATTCAAGGTATGCCATTGTGCCTGTTGCATCCTGGGTCAGTGTCTGGTCAATGGATATCGCAATCTCCTCTCCGGCCTTCATCTCTCCGGATACGAGGTGCGATGATATCAACTTCTGAGCTGCATTCATGTGGAATCTCCTCTATCTGCAATATAGTAAGAAACGGTTTGAATCAGATAAGACTTGCAAAAGTTACAGTTTAAAGGAAGTATCTGTTTTTTTTCAACAGAGGCTTTGACAATTCAGCAATTCCGGTGGGGTTACCTTGCAGTTGCATAAAACGGCCGTAGGGCGACAGGAGGATATTATCAGGTTTTCAGCAATGCCCTTAACCTGTTGAACTCTTTCAGTGACCTGATGACACAGTCCTCAATTGCCATTCCCGAGAAATAGTTGCCGGTCAGGAAAAGCCGGGTGCCTCCAAGTAAGTTGTCGACCGTACTTATCAATCCCTCGTGCCCCACCCTGAGACTCGGGACAAGGTTTTCCCTGGGGATCAGATAATCAAGCTGCCCCCTCTGCACCCCGAGGACTTCGCATACACGGCTGACCTTGGCTTCATGGTCCGCCACGCCGGGCCTGAAATGAAAGGTGAAGCCGCGATACCTTTCATGCGGCACCGTGTCCCTGGAGACAACCGAATAAAAACTGTCCTCAGCCGGTATGATTCCCGCAACCCGCTCAATGGAAACGGCTTCTTTTTTCACAGCTACACCCAGTGACTCGACCGCCGCCGCACCGATCTGCGAAAGCCGGCGCGATACCTCCGGGAAGGTGGACTGAAGGAGCCGAGCCGCAACCGGGGCCGGGGTGGCGAGCGCCAGAAAGGCGGATTCACAGCAGGTCCCGTCCGTGGTGGCAACCGTAAAAGACTCCCCCGCAATACCGACAGCCTGTACCTCTTTCCCTGTTGCAAGCACGATGCCTTCTTCAGATGCAATTGCATCCGTTATTGTCGCGAGTCCCCCGGAAAGCGTGAATTTTTTCATTATATCCCTGCGCCGCTTTCTCTTTTTAAACAGCATGTCCGCCGGGAAATCATCCGCCCTCTGGGAAATCACCGCATTGAAGGCCGGGGAAAGCACCCTCCGGAAATTACCGGAACCGGCTATTGCGGAAAAATAGGCCTCAATGCTCTTTCCCCTTTTTTTCACGGTCAGGATGCGGGGCAGTGACAACAGCAGTTCTGCAAAGTTGAGCTGAGAGGGGATCGATTTCAACCTGTTGCCTGACAGGAGCCTGAAGCCGACCTTCTCCCGCGCGGTGAGGCGGTCAAGAATCCGGCAGTCCTCCATGATCTTCAGCAGATTACGGTATGAGTTGTAACACGTGTGCGCGCCCAACTCGATCCAGAATCCCCCGGCGTCCGCCTCGTGAAAGCGATGAGTGTGAAGTGTTCCGCCGGCCCTGCCGCTCTTTTCCATTACAAGGGTCCGGAGCCCTGCACCGGCACAGTAATGCGCCAGGCTCAAGCCGCTGATGCCGGCCCCGATTATAATGATATCGTATCTGTCCATAATATGATGATCCTCCGGGCGTAAATATGATTATACCGTGAATACACGGAAAAATCTCTCAAAAACCGGCAATCCGGGGGAATTCGGCGGGATGTGGTGTATTGCTTTTAAGATTGAACCTTAGTAAACTATTTTTGTGTATCATTTTGTTACGGAGGTAATTAATTTATGAACATATTCAAGACAGCGCTCCTGATGACAGTGCTTACCCTTGTCCTCCTGTGGGCAGGGGCTGCGCTCGGGGGCCGCTCCGGCATGACCATCGCCCTTGTATTCGCCCTGGCGATGAACGCCTTCAGCTACTGGTTCAGCGACAAGATAGTGCTGAAAATGTACAGGGCGAGGGAGGTCTCCGAAGCCGACGCGCCCGAGCTGTACTCGATAGTAAGAAGGCTTGCGCAGAGGGCTGAGATCCCTATGCCGCGGGTGTATATCATGGATCAGGCACAGCCCAATGCATTCGCTACGGGCAGAAACCCCTCGCATGCAGCGGTTGCCGTGACAAGCGGAATAATGAATCTCCTGAGCCGCGAGGAGCTTGAGGGTGTCATAGGGCATGAGCTTGCCCACATCAAACACAGGGACATCCTTATAGGCACTGTGGCCGCAACCATTGCAGGCGCCATAAGTTACCTGGCCTTTATGGCCAGATGGGCGCTGATCTTCGGCGGCAGGGACGATGAAGACAGCAACCCCTTTGTTGCAATCGTCATGATGATCGTTGCGCCGATTGCAGCCATGCTGATACAGATGGCCATATCCCGTTCAAGGGAATATGCCGCTGATTCAGGGGGGGCGAAGATAGCAGGAAACCCCCGCTATCTCTCAAACGCATTGAGGAAACTGCAGGCCGCGGCCCAGAGGATACCGCTTGAGGCACAGCCTGCCACAGCGCATATGTTCATTGTCAATCCCCTTTCAGGCGGCGGCATTGCAAGGCTGTTCAGCACCCACCCGCCGATGGAGGAGAGGATAGCGAGGCTTGAGGGCATGGGGCGTGTCCCTTAAACAGATTGAAAAAAAGGTCCTGTCCGGAAAGCGCCTCAGCCCTGAAGACGCCCTTGAACTGTTTAACAGTAACGACATCTTCACAGCGGGGCGCCTGGCCGCGCATGTGGCCCGCAGCAAAAACGGCGACAGGGCGTATTTTATCCGGAATCATCACATAAACCCCTCGAATATCTGCGTCAACAGGTGCAGGTTCTGCGCCTTCAGCCGCTCCGAAGGCGACAGGGGCGCATACGAACTGAGCATCAAAGAGATAATCTCAAAGATCAGGAAATGGTATTCAACTGCAGATGATAAGGGGACGCAGCGGCGCGGAAAAAACGGCAGTGAGGTGTATCGCGAGGTCCACATAGTCGGCGGCCTTCATCCGCACCGGCCTTTTGATTATTATCTTCAGATGCTGAGCGAAATCCGCCGGAGGTTCCCGGGACTGCACATCAAGGCCTTCACCGCTGTTGAGATAGACTATTTTTCAAAGATCAGCGGCCTGTCCCTCAGGGACACACTCCTTGCCCTGAAAAAGGCGGGTCTCGGTTCAATGCCCGGCGGCGGCGCGGAGATATTCAACGGCAGGGTCAGAAACAAACTATGCCCTGAGAAAATCAGCGGCGCGCGCTGGCTCAGGATAATGGAGACCGCCCACAGGGCGGGCATAAGGTCCAATGCGACAATGCTTTACGGGCACATTGAAACCTACAGGCACAGGGTGGAGCACATGCTGAAGCTCCGCGACCTTCAGGACAGGACCGGCGGCTTTCAGGCGTTTATCCCCCTGGCCTTTCACCCGGTGAACACGAAAATACCGGGGGCGAAATATACATCCGGCACGGATGACCTCATGACCATAGCGGTCTCAAGGCTCTTCCTCGACAACTTTCCCCACATCAAGGCCTACTGGATAATGCTCGGTGAGAAAATCGCCCAGCTCGCCCTCCTGTTCGGGGCCGATGACCTGGACGGCACGATTATTGAGGAGAAGATCACCCACTCGGCAGGCGCACTGTCCGGAAATGCCATGTCAAAGGCAGCGCTGGTCAACCTGATTGAAAAGGCCGGCAGGGTCGCTGTGGAAAGGGATTCGTTTTACAATGCACGTATGATCAACTAATATCTATACGCTTCTTCGTCCATTCGATCAGGCCCCCTGCCGCTATCAGCTCCTGCATAAACGGCGGGATGGGCTTTGCGGCGTACTCCTCGCCTTTTGTGATATTCCTTATGGTGCCCCTGTCCGCATCGATTTCTATCTCGTCGCCTTCACGTATTTTCGCAGGCGCCTCTTCGGATTCAAATATCGGAAGTCCTATGTTGAAGGCGTTCCTGTAAAATATCCGCGCAAAGCTCTTTGCAACGACCGCCTGAATGCCCGCTGCCTTGATTGCAATAGGCGCATGCTCCCTTGAAGAGCCGCAGCCGAAATTCGCCTCTGCAACGATCATGTCCCCTGCGCCGACCTTTGAAGGGAACTCCCTGTCCGCATCTTCCATGACATGCCTTGCCAGCTCCCGGGGGTCGGATGTATTGAGGTAGCGCGCGGGTATGATGGCGTCCGTATCAATATTGTCGCCGAATTTCCAGACCTTTCCCTTGAGTATCACAGCACCTCCTCCGGGACCGCTATCCTGCCCTTGACAGCGGATGCCGCGGCAACGGCAGGATTGGCAAGATAAACCTCGCTCTCAGGATGCCCCATCCTGCCCGTAAAATTCCTGTTTGTGGTTGCAACCGCCCTTTCCCCTTTTGCAAGGACACCCATGTGCCCGCCGAGGCAGGGCCCGCATGTGGGGGTTGAGAACACGGCGCCTGCCTCAACAAAAATCTCCGCCAGCCCCTCTTTCAGTGCATCCAGGTAAACCTGCTGGGTTGCTGGGATGACTATCATCCTCGTGTCCGGATGAACCTTCCGGCCCTTTATGATCTCTGCCGCCTCCCTGATGTCCTCCAGCCTGCCGTTTGTGCATGAGCCCACGACGACCTGGTCGATTGCAACAGAGGAAAGCTCCTCCGCAGGCCTGGTGTTGGACGGCAGGTGGGGGCAGGATACGGTAAGGGGTATCTTTGAACAGTCGTATTCCCTTACATCAACATACCTTGCGTCCTTGCCGGATGAATAAAACGTGTACTGTCTCTTTGCCCTCGGCTTTACGTACTCTTCGGTGATACGGTCCGGAACAATGATGCCGTTTTTGGCGCCGGCCTCAATCGCCATATTGCACATCGTCAGTCTCCCGGCCATGGGAAGCGAGCTTATCGCCTCGCCCTCAAATTCCATCGCCCTGTAGAGGGCGCCGTCAACCCCTATGCTGCCGATTGTGTGAAGTATCAGGTCCTTTCCACCGACCCACCTGTTCAATTTCCCGTAATAGATGAACTTCATCGATTCCGGCACCCTGAACCAGCATTCGCCTGTTGCCATTGCAGCAGCCGCATCGGTTGAGCCCACGCCCGTGGAGAATGCGCCGAGGGCGCCGTATGTGCATGTATGGCTGTCCGCGCCTATGACAAGGTCTCCGGGCAGGACAATGCCCTGCTCCGGGAGAAGGGCATGCTCAACACCCATTCTGCCGACCTCGAAGTAAAGCCCGAGGTTGTAATCCCTTGCAAAGTCCCTGAGCATCCTGCACTGCTCCGCGGCCTTGATGTCCTTCTGCGGCGTAAAATGATCGGGGATAAAGGCGATCCTGTCCCTGTCGAAGACATCCGCGGCCCCGGTCTTTTCAAATTCCCTGATTGCTATGGGCGCGGTTATATCGTTTGCGAGTATGATGTCGACCTTTGCGTTTATCAGTTCCCCGGGCGAGACCTCTTCTCTGCCCGCATGTACTGCAAGGATTTTTTCCGTTATTGTCAATG